>JADJWC010000004.1:0-300000 GCA_016716565.1 bacterium | reverse complement strand
ATGCACTTGCACCAATTGTACCTATATACGTGCTTTTCAGGAATGCTGTATTAAATCCGGCACACATGATGATTTTATTTCCTGAAATACCTAAACCGAATGTTCTTCTACCTTGTCCCGTGGGGAGAGAATTTGAAATTGTACCCCAAGTATTCGAAGCCACACGATAGTAATGAACAGCCAAATTGGTTCCTGAACCAGTGTAAGGACCGCCAACTACGAAAATAACACTATCTCCCCAACTTACTGCACTATGTCCAGTTAATGCAACTGGCATTGGAGCTTTTGTTGTCCAGGCCCCTGTTGCCGGATTGTACTCGTAAACAGAATTTACCGGACCGGTTGTAATGCTGGTTGTACCACCTCCGAGGAAATAAAGTCTCCCGTTACAAACTGTCATAGCACCACCTGTTAAGGCTGCTGGTAAATTCGTTGCGGTAGACCATCCTCCGGTGACTGTATATTTTAGGATTGTGTTGGTAGGTCCACCAGTTGTTGATGGTGTATGTACATACAATGTATCACCAATCCAACGAGCTTCCTGAAAGTAAGTAGCTGCAGGAAGATCAGGATAAGTTCCGGTTGAGCACCAATTACCTGCGTCCTCAGATATTGGGTACCAATCGACAACATCCGGATAAAATTTTTGCCCTGCAACAAAATCTTCGTCATAGTTCATCATGTCCTGAGCAAGGATTAAGCTGCATGCAAAAATGGAGATGAAGAAAACAGAAATGAATTTGTTCATAGAACCTCCTGTAAAGTTTATGAAGTGATTTTATTAATTCAGAATAGAAGAAACAAATCTCGTATGATTATACTGTTACTTCTACAACTGATTTCAAATAAACTATATAATAATAATTTTTTTTATTGAAGATGTCAAGTATCGTTGGGGAGAATTATTTTTCAAACAGCATATTTTTAAACAAAAAAAGCCAGCCCCAATTTCAGAGCTGGCTTCTTAAAGAAGTTATTAAACCAAATTATTTGGTTAATATCATTTTCTTTACATCTACGAAATTGCTTCCATCAACTCCGGTAGCTTCGATTCTATACAGGTAAACACCTGAATTTAGAGATGAAGCATCGAAATTAAAATTGTGAGCACCTGCAACAAGATTTGTGTTTACGAGTGTTGCAACTTCTTGTCCAAGAACATCAAATATCTTCAAACTAACTTTAGAATCAACTTTTAGTCTGAATGCAATCTTCGTACTTGGATTGAAAGGATTCGGATAGTTTTGGTCTAATGCAAATTCAGCTGGAGCTGGAACTTCAACTTCAACAATATTTGAATAAGTAGTTGTTCCATCATAGTCAATCTGCTTCAGTCTGTAGCTATAAGAACCTACTGCAACGCTTCTGTCAATATAGCTGTAAGCTTGAACTTCAGTTGTTGTTCCGTGGCCCTCGACAAATGCGACTGCTTCGAATTCACCACCAACACTTCTCTGAACTTCAAATCCCTGGTTGTTTGTTTCGGTTGCTGTTATCCAGCTTAACTCAACAACACCGTAATCAGCTGTTGCTGTGAATGATGTTAACTCTACAGGAACTATTTGCCAAATGCACAGATTATCCCAGTAGATATTATCGGTGTTAAATGAATATCCATTGTAACTTATTTCAAGCTGCATATTTGTTGTGCCAGATGCCGGAGTTGTAAACTGTCCTGACATTACTTGAGGTCCAACATTTCCTGTTGGATCTACAACAGTATACAGCGGCGTACTAGTAGCTCCTCCATCGTATGTAACTGCTACTGTAACTGATCCACTTGGATTTGCATACCAATCTAAATAGAAGTTGAATGAATAATATGTGAGCCAATTGTTCAGAAAAGCTACCGGCAGTACAGATGATCTAACCATTGATACTCCAGTAAATGATGGTGTCCAGCTCATCCTCAATTCAGGTGGTGTGCCACCAGCGTTTGCTGAATTAAATGCTGACCAATTTGTCATACCTAATGGTCCAATAATTGTCCAGTTACTAATATTTGCAAACTCATCGCACCATTCATTAAGATTTGGATCCTGTACCGTTGTGAATGTCCAGGTTGGACCCTGTGTTCCACAAGTATCATTCTTGCATACTACTCTCCATCCGTATTGAGTAAAATATTGTAGAGTTGGCAATGCAAATGAACTTATTGCTGGTCCTGTATAGACTTGAGTTAGATTACCTACTGTGCCAAACCACACTTCTACTTGTGTTGTTCCTGCTGCATTTGTCCAGGTTGCAGTATTTCCAGTAATTGGAATGTTTGTTGCTCCACTCGGAGGATTTGGATTTGTTGGTGGACCAACTGGGCATGGTGGACCTGAAGATCCTAATGTTCTATAGCTCATCGCTCTGTAACCAGTAAACAGAGATTGAATTGTCTCCCAGGTCGTACCGGACCAAGCATATCCAGGATGTAGTGTTGTGGTAGTTGATTCATCAGCACCACTGTAGTGAGGTGAAGAAGAAAGCGAAGGATTATATTTTATTCCAATATAAACCGAACCACTTGTTACTGCTGGCATTGCAGAAATATCAAAATCGTAGAATGCCAAAGTTGGCCACACCGGGATATTTGTAGCTGTAACGCCACTAACGACAGCAATTTCAGCTCCAGGAACACCGCCGCCAGCTCCATCGTACATAACTATGTCAAATGTAAAGTTTACAGGTGACGCTGCAACTCTAGTCAATGACAAACAAAAAGTATTAAACTGCCAAGGATATTGAGGTGGTGTGAATAACGAAACAAATCTTCCATCAGTTACGATTGGATTCCACCCATATCCATTTTCGAATGTACCATCGTCATAGATTAATTCTCCAGCACCTGTACATTCAGCATCTGGATTCTCGAACTGGGTTTCAACCTTTTGATTTGAACCGGTAATTAAAGCCGATTGCTGAGAAAATATCAGAGCACTCCATAGAAGAGTGATCATGATAAATGATAATTTGAAAAGTATCCTCATAGAGAGACCCTCCTGAAATTAGTTAGAGATAAGTTAGTTAGAAGTAGTAACCAAAAATTATTCATTGATTAACTGTTATCAATCCGTAATTGATCGAGAGGAAATTATAAAATTAATTTTTGTAACTAAAAATTACTCTCAATCTTACCAAATTTTAACTTTTAATGCAAATTTTTATTTGATAATAAAACGAACTTTTTAAGCAACAATAATCTTACCAATCAAAATAAAATCAGATTTTTATCTTATCATTTTTTGCCATGGAATCCTTCTCCATCGATTTCTTATAATCCTGAAGTTTTTTTTGAATGCCCTGATTAGCAACACCTAAAATATTGAGTGCAAGTATCGCAGCATTTTTAGCGCCATTTATAGCGACTGTTGCCACAGGAATTCCCGGAGGCATTTGTACTATCGAAAGCAACGCATCCATCCCATCCAGAGATTTTCCTTTAATTGGAACGCCGATAACCGGAAGTATTGTCTGTGCAGCAGTAACACCGGGAAGATGTGCCGCACCACCTGCAGCCGCTATTATAACTTTTAAACCTCTATCAACTGCCGAACTTGCATATTCAGCATGTTGATTTGGTGTACGATGTGCAGAGAGAACTTTAACTTCATATCCCACTTCAAATTCCTTGAGAAGCTTAACTGCGTCCTCCATTATTGGAAGATCTGAATCGCTTCCCATAATTATTCCCACCTCAATTTTATTTGTACTCATTTTTCATTCTTGATTATTAATAAAAAAATTACCAGTTAACTTTTATTATTTGTTTTCCATCAGACCTTAGAACTATAGCTTTTTGGATATCTGTTCTGTAGATGAGAGAACCAGATTCTTCCAGCTTTACTAAAACATCATTAACAGGATGTCCAAATTTATTTTTAAATCCAGCACTTATCAAACTGATTTTAGGCGAGACATATTTAAGAAAATTATCAGATGAACTGGTTTTACTGCCGTGATGACCAACTTTTAAAACATCAGAATCCAGAAAATCCCGATACTTATCAGCATAAAATCTTTCTACTTCTTTTTCAACATCACCTGTAAACAGAAAGCTATTTTCACCATAGACCAACTTGAAAATGCCACTTCGATTATTCGTTGATTCACCAGCAATGTTTTTTATTTCATTCCCGTAAAGAAAATATATTGCTGTATTATCTATCATCATTTTCTCCTCACGATAGTAACGGATTGGAATGTTTCTCTCGTTTACGAATTCTTCAAATCTCAAATCTTTACTTAATGATGAATCAATTTCTGGTTTTATTATTTCCCCTATCAGTCCTTCTAGAATCAGTGCAACATATCCTCCATAATGATCCGAATCAATGTGAGTCACAATTCCGTAATCAATTTTTTTTATTCCAAGATAATTCAGTAATGGAATTATAACTCTTTCGCCGTTATCGAAAGTGATAGTAGTATTTCCCGCATCAACTAAAGTTGTTTTTCCATTTGGAAACTTTATTAGAAAAGCATCCCCCTGTCCCACGTCAATCATAACAACGTTCAGGTATCCATCGGGAAGAAGTTCTTCATTATCCACTGATGAAATTATAAATGTGTTGGTAACAATAAGAATAAACAAAATCAATTTTGCGCGTAAATTTTCAAATCGAACTATATAGAAGAGAAAGACAGCAAGCAGAATGTAGAATATGAACGCGTCAAACAATGAATAATTGCTTACAGTTAAATGTGAAAATGATAAGTCACCAGTAAATTTTATTAGTCTCAGAATCCTTTCAGAGATTATGCTAGTTGCTTCACCTAAATAGACTGCAACGAAAGGCAACATAATCGAAATTACCAACGTGGCAATTGCTGCGGCAATTATCGCTCCGATAGCAGGTATTACAACAAGATTAGCAATTATTCCTACAATAGAATATTTATTAAAGTATAAAAGTGTAAATGGTAGTGTCCCAATCTGTGCACTTATTGACACACCAAAAAAAAGCAAAATATTTTTTATGATTTTATTCTGAATATTCCATCCATCAATCATTTGGTTTATATACGGGAGAATAATTCCAATTGCCAGCACTGCAGCAAAAGATAATTGAAATCCAGGATTATAAATTTCATTTGGATTTATGACGAGTATTATCAAAGCAGCAATTGATATCGAATTGAATAAATTAGTACTTCGGTTTGATAAAAAGGCAATAATTATCACAACTGCCATTACCGTTGCTCTGAACACCGAAGGAGGAATACCTGTAAGGAACATAAAACATATCAATCCGAAAATGGTCAGTATTGAGCGAAGTTTGAAATTCAGTCTTCCAAAAAGAAATAGAAAAATTAAAACGATATAGCCAACGTGTAAACCGGATACCGCAAGAACATGAACAACTCCTGCATTTATAAATTGATTCTTCGTTTGGTATTTGATATCTCCCCTGTCCGCAAGGAGCAGACCTCGCAGTAAAGCTGCAGTTTCAGGTGAGTGATATTTTTTTATCTGCTCATCAATTGATTTGCGTAATTGGTGGATTGCATTGCTAAAAAACAAAGCCCTGTTATCAACTATTACAATTGAGTTAATATCACTAATAAAAATAATTCCAAGTATTTCTTTAGATTTTAAATAAGCATCGTAGTCAAATTCACCTGGATTTCTTTTTTGCCTGCCTTTATAGTAGTAACCATTTATCTTGATTATCTGACCGGGTTTAAGTTCTTTGTAAAGTTCAGTTAAAGCTTCATTATCAACTTTCACTTTACACAGAATCTTAAATTCATCTTTAATTAAAAATTCTTCGGAGTAAAGTGAATCAACATCCACATAAAAAAGCAGTTCATTTTTCCGTATCAGATCAATTTTATCGATCTCGCCAACTGCTGTTGTGTTCTTGACTTTATCTATCTTTTCGATTGATGAATTAAATGTAATAGTATTTTCTCGAGCAATAAAATTCCCAGTTGAAAGGATGAGAAAACTGACAAGTAAAAAAGTCAAATATGAATAACTTTTTAAGTTAGAAAATCTGTTTCGAAAAAGAATAGAAAACAGAAGAAGGAAAAAAATAATTCCAATAATAATTACATCTATATGTAATAATCTTTCCGACAGAATTCCGATTATAAAAAGGATAGTTAGCTTTATTACTGGATAGTCTTTCATTTGCAGAATTTAATTATTGCACTTTTAATCTGTGTGATGTCCTTTACTGACTCAGCAATTTGTCGTGCTGATTTTCCAGCAGTTATTGTCAACGCAGGATTTCTTGTATGTGTCTTGACAGATAAATCTTCAAGGTTCCCGTGATCAGAGCAAACAATCAATGTCATTTCTTTAGAATCGACTTCATTGAGCAGTGTATATAAAAATTCATCCAATTCAGTGAACAGCTTATTAAATTCATTCGGATGCCGTAAATGCCCGAGATGATCGCTCATATAGTATTCATAAAGAGTGAACTTGAACTGACCAGCAATTTTCAATAATCTACGTGCCGCGGTTCCTGGTTTAATTACTTTAAGCTTGTAACCAAGCCGCTGATTCCATCTTTCATTTGTTAATTCTGCTGTCAGTGCTTTTCCGGTCCTCACATCATTTACACGATTTAATTTTATACCTGCTAATGTACAGGTCGTCGTAGTTACACTCAATCTTGTTCTTCCGGATTCAACATAATCAAAAAAGACTTGTGGATATGCGTTGGCAAAGTAGCTGCTCTTAAATTTATCTCTGTAATAAATAAGAAGGCTGTCTTTTACCAAGATCGGAATAGTTGAAGAATATGGATATGGTCCAAAATGTTTTCCGACAAATTTTGGTGCATTAAATCCGCAGAACAATGATGCTTGCCCAGTTCCGCTTTGAGGTAATCCTTCAACTCCTAAATTTGCGTCAGTCGGAAACAGGTAATGAGTACCGTTTGATAGAAACTGATTTTTGATTGATGGAATATCTACAAAAATATTTTCAATCGATTTGAATCCGTATTTAAAGAATGGATTGAACTGAAAATCTTTTTTACCGATACCAACTCCATCAAGAAAAACCATTAAGATATTATTCATCTATTTCGATTCTTTTTTTGATTCAACTAATACTGTAACCGGACCGTAGTTGACTAACTGAATATCCATCATCGCACCGAAGATTCCTGTTTTAACTTTTTCTTCGTCCAGATTCAGTTTTAATCGCTCAATAAATTTTTTATAAAGAGGAACGGCTTCATCAGGTCTTGCAGCATCAATAAAACTCGGACGATTGCCTTTTGCGGTTTCTCCGTAAAGTGTGAATTGTGAGATCACCATCACTTCACCATCAACATCTTTCAATGATTTATTCATTTTATCCTCAGCATCCTCGAAGATTCTGAGGTTCGCACATTTATCAGCAACAAAATTCACATCATCGATTGTATCACCAACTTTAATCCCGAGGAGGATGAGCAAACCCTTTTCGATTTCCTGATGATAGTTTTGTTCCGGGATTGTAACCGAAGCTGATCTGACTCTTTGAACAACTGCTCTCATAATTTTTCACCTGAAATAATTCTTTCTATGTTCTGATAATCTTTCACTACTTCAATATGAGAAAAATTATTTTTAATCATTAAATCTTTAACATCATCGTACTGACCTTGTGCCATTTCAAAAAACAATTTCCCTCCTTCTTTTATTTTTGGAGAAGCTTTTTGTACGATTACTCGGTAAAACGATAAACCGTCCGATCCATCAGTAACAGCAGTTTTTGGTTCATAGTCCTTAATTTCTTTTTGAAGAGAAGAGAAACTTTCTAAAGAAACATAAGGTGGATTTGAAACTACTAAATCAAACTCGGGAAATTTATCCATATCTTCTTTTAAAATATCATGCTGCATAAATCTAATTCTATCTGACAAATTATACTTTGAAGCATTTTCTTTTGCCAAAATTAAAGCTTCAGCATTTATGTCTGTAGCTATTATTTGTGCTTTTGGTAAATGATACGCAAGTGTGATCGGAATATTTCCGCTACCGGTTCCAATATCAAGTATATTCAGATCAGCTTCTTTTGAAAAAATATTTAAAATATTTTCAACTAGTAGTTCAGTTTCCGGTCTTGGTATCAAAACAGATGGATTAATTTTTAGTTCAAGTCCGTAAAATTCAACTGTTCCAGTGATATATTGAAGCGGTTCAAAACCGGCTCTCCTCTTTATTAATTCACGATATTTATTTAACTCTTCTTCGGCGAGAGGTCTGTCGAAAGTAAGGTAGAGATCAAGTCTTTTGCATTTGATAACATCAGCAAGTAGCAGTTCAGCATTTATTCTCGGAGAATCAATTCCCTTTTTGCTTAGGTATTCTGTGGAAAGTTTTATTGCTTCGAGTACGGTGATCATTAAGTGTTTTAATAAATAATAAGCTAATTTATTAAAAGGTATGATTTAATCGGCAAGGAAAAAGTAGAGTATAAATCCAAAATTTATCTGCAACGCTACAAATGTAACACCGCTTATCAGGTCATATTTCTCTGTTTGTTCCTGTAAAGCCGGATCGCCCGTAATCTGGTATTCATCAAAAGTTTTGTCTGCTTCGAGTTTGTAATATGCAGTCGTTGCGCCAAGTGCAATTAGAGTACCGGTTAAAATTTTGAACAAAGCTGATTCATAAAAGCTTTCACTTTTATTCTCACCAATAAATTGTAATTCAGGTTTTATTCCGGAAACTAATTCATTGTGTGTCAAAGTCACTTCTGAATAGTCTGGTTTTTTAAGATTAAGAGACTGAAAATTATCATCCAGCCAGAGAGGAGTAAATCCTATAATTGAATCGGATTGTATCACATAAACATTTTGTGGATTTGAATCAACAAACACTCTTGACTTGAAGTTGTATGTAAAGCTGATGGAACTGCAATTTGTAATTTCAAGAGTATCAATAATCAATTCACTGTTCCATTCTCTGCAATTTGAGCATAAAGTTATTATGTGAGAACCGGGTTCAAGCTCTAAATGAAAATCATTTCCGATTTGCTTTAAACTATCATTCAAAAATAATTCTGCGTTTTCCAAATTGGTACTAATTATCGCATCAGCTTTACAATCCTGTGCAAAGCCACTGAAATCATAAAACAGGTAAATAAGTAAACTACTTATCAACAAAGTCGTACGCACGAATTACTCCATCGTCAAATCCAATAAATAAAATATTTTTATGAATGACTGGTGAAAGCTTTGCTCTGCCATCAAGTGAAACAGATTTTAATAATCTTCCATCAGTTTTATCAATCAAATGAATTGCAAAAAGTACATTTGGCAGAATGATCATATTCTCAGTAACCAGAGGAGTTGAGTTCAGAATTCCTTTGAAATGAATTTTCCATTTTTCAGTTCCGATAAATTTATCGATGCAGAAAAAATCACCGTTAAGATTTCCAATAAAAAGATTTTGTTCATCAATAGCAGGTTCCATTTTTATGCGATTACCAGTATCAAATTGCCAAATGATGTCACCATTAATTAAATTCATTGCATAGACAAGACCGTTATCATTACCTGCAAATATTACAGAATCAGAAATTGTTAATCCTGAGAAGAAATGTCCGCCAACATTTTTAACATAGACTGAATCACCATTATCAGCATTCAGTGCAATAATTTCACCACGATCATTTCCGAATACAAAAAGACTATTAATTAACGCAGGTGAACTTCTTGTCGGAACTCTTGTATGAGTTTCCCAGAGAATCTTTCCGTTTGAGTTCATTCTGTAAGCGATCCCTACTTCTGAGGTAAAAAGCAGATCATCCTCAAGCACAAGCATTTGAGTAAGAATCCTTCCCGGCAGTTCAATTGCATCCAACTCTTTTCCCTGGTTGTAATCATAAATGATAATCTCGGTAAGATTTTCCTTATCCAATGCTAACGGGAAAATTATTTTACTCCGAAATGGTACTGGTGTGGAATACACACATCCATAACTGTATTTAACATTGCCGATCTTTTTGCCTGATTCTATATCGAAGCAAAAAACTCTGCCTGCGAGATCATTGACAAAAACTAAATCGTCGTACACAGAAATGGATGAATTTGGAAAACTGCCGTATGTCTCGGATTCCCATTTGAGCGCAATTGAATCTGATAAAGCCACCGGAAGATAGAATTCACGTGACGGAATTTTCCCGAACATTTTGTAGGGATTTACATCCTCTTTCGTTGAGTACTTGATAACAGATCTTGCGCATCCCGCTAACAAGAGAATGAAAATCAATGGCAATATTTTATGTTTTAGAAATCCCATCCGAAAAAGAATTGATAGAATAAACCATTCTGAAATCTTGTGTAGTTATTTTCTATTTTTTTACCCATATCATAACGAAGCGTGAGGATACCAAATAAATTAAATCTGAATCCGAATCCAACAGAACCGATAGTGTTGGTATACTCATCGTTCCATGCACCACCCATATCATAAAAAATAGCACCTCGAATACCAAAGAAACCCAGACTGAAAAACGGAAACCTGATTCTTAATTGCTCAATCAACGGAAATCTGAATTCAAGAGAAGTGAGCCAGATTTTTTCACCTCGAATTCCAAATCTTGGCCAGCCTCGCAAATCCCAGCTTCCACCGACATAGTAAAGTCGCGCTTCTTTCCCTTCATTGTAAAAAATTGCTGCTCTGAAAGCAAGTAAAGTTGTCAAAGCAAATCGCTGATAATATCTGTAATCACCGATGACTGAAAAGTAGTTCACGTTACTGTATTTGATATCACTTGTGTATCCAAGATAAGTCAGTGCACGAATTCCATCAACCGGACCGGTTGGTCCCCAAATCGAATTATCCATAACCCAGCCGATCGTATTTGTAAATAGCACCGCTTTTCTCTCAATGACTTCCGGTATTACTTCCTTATTGGAATTTCTTATTGTCGCCGTTGCTTCAAGCCTTTGGAATTTTGAGATAGGATAACTCAGCAAAAATGATCCACCGAAACTTCTTTCATAATAATATTCATCTGGGTCAGCATAATCATAGACTGGTCCGCTTAAATGAAAGATTCCGTAACCGTAATTAACTCTGCCTGCGAAATTTACTTTTTGGAGAATTACATTGAAGCTGTTAAGAATTTCACTTGTGACTGATGCATTATTATAAATCATAAAAATATATCTGTCATCACCTAAAAGATCACTCAGTGAAAAAATAGCACCGCCTCTGGTTCCGAAAACAGGATCTGTGGCAACAACGCCTTGTGCAAAATCGAGAGAATACTCTTTTTCATACTCAGCCTGTTTCCTTTCGGATGAAAGTTTGAGTGCAACGGCTTTCCAGATTTCTTTTGGTCTGTCGATTTTCATTTCGATAGTATATAGTGAATCTTCCTTTGTGTCTTTGCGACTAAATACAAAAAGTCCAAATGAAAATTTTTCGAATCCTGAAAATGTTATGTAATTAGAATCGATGTAAACCGGATTAAAAACACTCGAAATAAATTCGGATATTTTATTAACACTGCTGCTGAAATTGTTATCGGTAATTTCAATTTCATAAAGATTTCTAACACCGTTGAGATCCGATGTGAAAAGCAGTTTATCTTTTTTTGGTGAGAATGCCGGCGAGTGACTATTTGCATTCAGGTAAGTCACATACTCAATTTCATAATTGTTAAGATCTATAGAAAACAAATTGTGTTTCCCTGCAAAATCACCACCGGTTCTATCCGATGAAAAAATAATCTGCTGATCATTCAAACCGAAAGATGGGTCCTGGTCATTGTAGTAATCGTTGGTTATTCTAAAAAGCTCATCATCCATAATATCGTAAACGAAAATATCGCTGAAACCTTTCCTGTCAACGGCACTGAAAACAATCCGGTTTCCGTCTTCAGAAAATTTTGGCGAAGTAATGAAAAGTAATTCATCATTCTGAAATGATTTTACTATTCGGTTTTCAAATACAGAAAAAAAATGAATTACATCAGTTCCGCCTTTTTTATTATTGAAGACTAATAATCCGTCATTTGAAATATCTATTGCCGATTGAAAAAGATGAAATGATTCAAGTTCTTCAGTTTGCTCACCACGCAGAACCAACTCAGGTGAATCAACAGGAATATACTCTGGAGATAATTCTATTCTGTAAATAGATGAATAACCGTCAACGTTTGCAAGATAATATAGATAATGTCTGTTATTTAGTTTAAAGTATACCGGAGTAAAGTTAAAGCCGTCTTTTGTTACTCTGAGCGAGCCAAATTCTGTCGGATAGCTTGATTCCATCAACGGAAAATATTTTTTTCTCAACCAGTAATTCCACTCGGCATCTATATTCTCAAATGATTCTTTAAAGGTTGTCTCCAGCACCTGATTAAAGTTTGAGTACATCCAGAAATTATCAATGAGCATCCCGATTCTCTCTTCACCATACTTCTCCGCAGCGAATTCAAGAAAACTTTGGCCTTCTTTATACATTAAAAAAGAACCGTAAATGCTGAAAATATCTTCAAGACTCACAAAATAATTATTCAATACAGCATCTCTCATAAGCATTTCTGCCTGAGCATCCCACTCGGTGGAGTAGAATTCAGCAAGTCCTTCAACAAACCAAAGCGGAGGCATTTTGTTTGTTGGAATACGATGGTCTTTTAAAATTCGATACACTTTATTCGTCATAAAAACATGCACAATTTCATGCCGGATGACGTGACGGAAATCTTTCAATGATCCAGTGCTTGGAAGAACAACTCTTCCTTTCAGAAATTCAAAAAAGCCGCCGACACCTTCGGGAATAAGTCCGGGAGTGATGTTCGTTTGCTGGAAATCAATTGAAGTGTTGTAGAAGATGAGAGGAATTCTACGTGTGACAATATGATTCATCCGGACTTTTAGTTCATCATAAATTTCCTCAGCATAATTTGCACCGATCTCAGCAATTGATTCCATCTCTCCATAATAATAAATATCGAAATGATCAGTACGAAGAATTTTCCAATCGAATTCCTCGTACTGGATTTTATTCCTACCGAAATAAAAAAACTGGGCTAAAGCAAAATCACTAAAAAGGAATGCTGTAAAGCAAAGAAGGAAAAGTATTTTTTTTATGATGGCAGAGAGAGCAAGCATAAAACCGGAATAAAATTATTTTTGATGATTTGAACATCCGGATCGTCAAATTCAAGAAAGTCGCTGCTTCATCCTGTGAATAAAATCTATTTCAGATGGATCGAATCCGCGCAAAACCGATGTGTAAAAAGATATCCAATCAGCTAAGAAAATCAAATCCATAATTCGTACCTTTTTATTTTCTTCTTTGCTTTCAAGAATGATCACATCGATTTTTTGCTCACTGAGTATTTCTTTCAGAATCCCGAACCGTTTAAGGTTTTGAGGATGATATTCTTTATCGATCAGATAAACTACCTTTGCCTGGAATTGCTTTTCTTTAAACGATTCCCAACCAATAATTTCATTATGGTTCATCTCAGGTATATTATGATGAAATGCGTGGAGTTTAGCATTCTCATTGAACTGAGATTTCATTCTGTACCCCGTTGATGAGAGAAATTCACCTGAATAAATAACGGGAATGTATCCTGTTAATTGTTCAGCAATCTTAAAAGCTATACTGTTTTCATATGAATACTCCATTCCCCTTTTTTGCCAGAGATCAATTATCTTTTTTGAATTTTCTTCTTCATTGCATAATCTTAGTTCCTGAATAATCCTGAGCAAAGAAAAAAAGCTCAATCCAAGTGCATACCTCGGTTGAAAACCACCTTTAAGTTTCATAACAGGAATTTTATTCGTGGCAGCGGTTTCGCCAATTTTTCCACCGGATGTTATTACTATTATCTTAGATTTCTTTTTCATTGCCTGATTAAAGCAAGAAATCGTTTCTTCAGTATTACCGGAATATGATGAGATGATGATGAGGGAACTTTCATTAGCAAAAGATGGCAGATTATATCCTCTCACTACTATGAAGGGAATTTTGTGTTCACCTGTTAAATAATCTGAAAACAAATCACCGCTTATTGCTGAACCGCCAAGTCCACAGAAAATTATTGAGGAAAATTTATTTTTTTTCAATGAGGAAAAATCTGCAGTTGATTTCCAAGCTTCAATTAATTGTTGATATGATTTCTGGAGAACATTAAGTTGGTTTTCAGTATCAAATTTCTTGATGAAGTGTTTTAAATCCATAATATCTAGATTATTTGTCTTGTCCTTGTGATTTTATTTTTCTTAAAGAATTCTTCAATCAAATCTTTAACTTCTTCTTCAGTTTGCATTTTTAAGCATTGTGCAGCTAATCTTTTTGCTTTTTTGTAATCACAACTTCTGATAATTCTTTTAGCATAAGGAATAGTTGATGGTGACATGCTCAGACTATCAAGACCAAGCCCTAAAAGCAGAGGCATCGCAAGTGTATCAGCTGCAAGTTCACCGCAAAGACTAACTGGTTTTTTAGATTTTTTCGATTCATCAATTATATGCTTGAGCGTATTAATTACGACAGGACTGAATTCCTGATAGAGATCTGATACCAGATCATTCCCACGATCAACGGCCATGAGATATTGCACGAGATCATTAGTGCCAATGCTTACAAAATCTACTTCTTTCGAAAAATCCTTTGCCATCACGGCAGCAGATGGAACCTCGATCATTATTCCAATTTCAATATCATCATCAAATTTGATTTTTTCAGACTTGAGTTCTTTTTTACAATCTTCAATTAATTTCTTTGCTTCTCTGATTTCCTTCAGAGTGCTTACCATCGGAATCATCATTTTAATATTTTTATTTGTGCTGGCTTTTAGTATTGCCTTGACCTGCGTCTTGAACAAAGCAGGATTTTCCAGAAGAAGCCGGATACCCCTTAATCCAAGGAAAGGATTTGGTTCTTCAAAATCAAGGAAACGGAATTTATCTCCGCCAATATCAAAAACTCGAATTGTAATTGTTTGCGGATATATTCTTGAAGCTAATTTCGTATAAATTGTTGTCTGCTCATCTTCATTAGGAAATTCACCGAGTTCATTAAGAATTTGCTCAGAACGATAAAGTCCAATCCCATTTGCTCCGCTTGTGATAACCATCTCTATCTCACCGGATACATCGACGTTGGCTAACAATTAATTTTCCTGCCGTCGATCGTGACTGCTTTTTCATCCTTCAACTCTTCAAGTTCTTTTTGAAGTTCAAGCAGTCTTTTTCTTTTCCCTATGAAAAATTCCTTTTGCGCTTCGGTTGGTTTTACAATTACATATCCATAGAATCCATCCACAATTATTTCATCATTGTCTTTAATTTGTGCTGTCGCATTATGAGTTCCGACGACTGCGGGAATGTTTAACGAACGGGAGATAATTGCCGCATGAGAAGTCAATCCACCGTGATCTGTGACAAAAGCAAGCACTTTATTTCTTGAAAGCAGAATTGTATCAGCAGGAGTTAATGTTTCGCTTACAACAATTACATTATGCTCAATTTTGGATTCCCATCTTTTTTTCTGGAGGTTTCTGATGATCCGTTGCTTAATATCTTCAATATCCAACGCTCTTTCTTTCATGTAAGATTCGTGAGAAAGGATCATCTTGCTCTGGTATTTTGATATCTCATCATCAACAATGTACTCAGGAGATTTTTTTTCTGTTTCGATCCTTCGGGAGATTTCATCCAACAAAATCGGATCATCGAGAATCATTAGCTGGGCTTCAAAAATTGCCGCACGTATTTCATCCATTTTTTCACGTGCGACAGTAAAAATTTTGGTAAGTTCTTTTTTTGATTTGGCAATAGCTTCTACAAGATCACTCTTAGCTTTGTCGATATCTTCAATATCAGCTTTACTTATTTGTAGTTTTTCTTTGGTATAGAGATAAGCTTCACCAATTATAATTCCCGGGGCTGCAGCAAGACCTGCAATTTTATTTTCAGCCTGACGATATACATCCTTAAAAGTTTTCAAAGCTCGTCAAATCCCCTTTCAAAATAATCAGAAATTTCTTTTGCTGCCTGTTCTTCATCATCACCATTAAATGAAAGAACAAGTTCGGCACCTTCTTCAGCTGCTAGTGTCATCACACCAATTATACTTTTTCCATTAATACTCATGCCATCCCTTGAAATATAAAACTCACATTTATATTTGGCAGCCATTTTTACGACTGTTGCTGCGGGTCTTGTATGTAACCCTGCTTTATTAATTATTTTAACTGTTTTTTCTATCATCAACTCGTTCGGTGAATTAGCGAATCAGCAAGCCATTTGAATATTCTTTTATTTTCGTCATCAAGCAGATTGATAGAACGTAATGCTTTTTGCGTATAGGATTTAATTTCGCTCCGCGCATCATCAAGAACACCAAGATTTTCGTAAATTTCTTTATATGTCTTAACCTGATTTTTTCTGATACCTTTTCTTTCAATTACTTTAAGAAGCTTTTGTCTGTCTTCCCCCTTAGCTTTTTCAAGTGCTTCGAGGAACAGGAAAGTTTTTTTACCTTCTACCAGATCGCCTCCAATGGTTTTACCAAATTCTTTTTCATCGGCAGAGATATCGAGAAGATCATCCTGTATTTGAAAAGCAATGCCAAGATTTAAACCATATTTAGCAAGAGCATTAACTTGCGAATTTGTTCCGCCACCCAGCAATGCTCCGATTTTACAGCACATTTCAGCCATTGCAGCGGTTTTTTTAGTTATCATCACAATATATTCTGAAAGTGAAACGTTCTTTCTCAATTCAAAATCTGTATCAAGACTTTGTCCTTCACAAACTTCTATCAAACCATGTGTGAATGCACTTATCACTTCTTTAGCATTTCCGTTGCAGTCTTTTAAAAGATATTCGTATGCAATTGAAAGAAGACTATCACCGGTAAGTATAGCTGTATTATTATCATATTTTTTGTGAAGTGTTAGTCGTCCTCTTCTTTTATCAGCATTATCCATTATATCATCATGAACCAGAGTAAAGTTGTGTAGCATTTCAACCGAAGCGGCAGCGTTATAAGCATTTTGGAATATTCCTCCAACTGCTCTTGCCGCAAGCAAGACAAGTAAAGGTCTTAATCGTTTGCCGCCACTATTTAGAATGTATGATCCGGGCTCATATAGCGACGCAGGTTTTCTTTTTTTTAGGGCATTTGAAAGAATTTGATTTATTTTTTTTCTTTCATGTTCGTATAGCTGGATATAAATACTCATTTTTTCAGTATAAAATTTCTTTTCTTGTTATTTTATTTTTCTTCAGATCCTTCAATGTTTTTGATCCCGTAAGAAACAATATTTTTCTGATATCATCGAACCATTCATTAACTAGATTAACCACACCATCAACTCCATATTGATCAAGTTGCTTTAAAATGACTCTTGCAGAAGCAACATAATCTGCACCAAATGCAAAAGCTTTAGCAGCATCCAATGAAGTATTGATGCCACCAGAACCGATCAAAATGAATTTGAATTCTTTTTTGAGTTTTGAATTTTCCCTCAAGCAAAAAGAAGTGGGCAATCCCCAGTCCCAAAAATAATCATTAACTATTGATTTATTTCTAAGCATTTCAATTGCAGCCCAGCTTGTTCCGCCGGCGCCAGCAACATCAATTCCTTTTACTCCTGTCTCGAGAAGCATTCTGGAGGTCACTCTGGAAATTCCGGCTCCAACTTCTTTAACAATTACAGGTATATTAATTTCTTTAACAAGTTTCTTTAAACTTTTGTTCAATCCCTTAAAGTTTGGATTCCCTTCCGGCTGCAATAATTCCTGCAATGGGTTTAGATGTATTACAAATGCATCCGCTTCAATTAAATCGATGAGCATTTTTATTTGGGAGAAAGAATTCAATTTTACTAGTTCAGCAGCACCGAGATTGCCAAGTACAGGAACAGACTTAGCATTTTTTCTAATAACTGAGTAAGTATTTCTAAAATTTTTATCTTCAAGTGCCTGTCTCTGACTGCCAACACCAATTGGTATTTTCAATTCCTCCGCAGCGAGAGCAAGCTTTGCATTTATATTTTCAGCTTCTTCAGTGCCGCCGGTCATGCAGGAAATAATGAATGGATAGTTTATTTTCTTCTTAAAAAATTTTGTCTCGAATGATATCTTTTCAACTTCAACTTCAGTGGCAGCATCATGAATAAATTCGTAATACTCAAAACCAGTGCTCTTGGTTTTAAACGAAACATCTGCATTTAAGCTAAGTTCAAGATGTTCTTTTTTTCTTTTGGAAGTATTATCAGTCATTAAACGGAGAATATGTTTCGAAACAAAAAAATCATCTACTACAAATTATTAAAAATTACATTCAATTGCTTTTAAGTATTAATTAAAGGTTATGAATTCATCAGAAGTCAAATAGATTCTACTAACCTTTATTTCTCCCTGAACTGCATTAGTCAAAATCACCTGATCGGCTTTAACTAGATCAGTTAAATTTAACTGCTGTTGCAATGCTTCGGGATGATTTTGTAAAAAATAATTTCTGTAAACTCCCGGTAGTGCACCTGAACTCAATGATGGCGTAAACCAGGTATTGCCAATTCTAATAAAAATATTAGTTCGGCTTCCTTCAACTATCTCATCTTTTTCATTGAGAAATATCACCTCCCGGAATTTTTGTTTAGAATATTTCTCATATTCATCGTCGTATATTTTTCGGTTCGTTGTTTTGAAATGTCTGAATTTATCTGTCGATGATACTTTATGTTCAGAAAGAATTATCGAAACATTTTTCATTGGTTTACTTATATCGGATACTTCTGCACGAAATTTTCCTAACTTATTCAGCAATAACTTGATTTTCTTTTGCTGATCCGTTTCAATTTGTACTACTAATTGCTCGACATATTTTCTAACTTTCTTCTCACTAAACTTAAAAAGAAAATAATCAGCAGCTAACTTCATTCTTTTAATATGATCATCAAGAAACCTGATTGATCCGTTCTCTGACTTCATAGTTTCAAATATTTCAAAATAATCAAGTGGTTCTGTCAAAAATTTACTTTTAAGCTGAACTTCTTCGTACTCACTTTTTGGATTGCTGTCCCAAACTATTCCTGAACCCAGTCCAATAATACCATTGCCGGATTTCTTATTTATTGAAATAGTTCTGATAGCAACATTTAATTCAATTTCTTTCGGAGTAAACAAACCAATCGAGCCGGTATAAATTCCACGATCTTCCTTTTCAATTTCGTTGATGATTTCCATTGTCCGGATTTTTGGTGCGCCGGTAACTGAACCACAGGGAAAAATATTTGTAATTATATCTTTGAAACTCGTTTTCTTGATTAACTCACCCTGAACCTTGCTGACCATTTGAAATAATGATTCATACTTTTCGATTTTAAAAAGCTTGGGAGTTTTGATACTACCATAACGACAAATTCTTCCAAGGTCATTTCTAATAAGATCCACGATCATAACATTTTCAGCAAGATTTTTTTCACTTCGTTTCAATTCATTTTCAGCTGTTTTATCAGAATTGTGATTGAAACCTCTTCTTATCGTACCTTTCATTGGATGAGATAATATTTCTCTTCCTTTTTTATTGAAGAATAATTCTGGTGAAAGTGATATAATAAAATTCTTTTCATTGTTAATGAATGCAGAATATTTTGCTGACTGATTGAATAGAAGTTTTTGGAAGAATGCATGGTGTGAACCTGAAAAATTAAACTTTCCTTTTATTGTATAATTTACCTGATACGTATCACCTTCTTTGATGTAGTGTTTTATTTTTCTGATGTCCTCGATAAATTCATTTTCAGTACGGCTGAGTTCAAAATCGGTGATCGAATATTTTTCAGTTGACGGATTATCAAAAATTATTTTAGAAGATTTTATCCTTTGAGTCTGAGATTTATCAAAGAAGAAAAATTGAATCAACTTTTTATTCTCATCTCTGAGTAAAGGAGTAAGTTTTTGTTCGAATAAAAATCCTGCTTCATATTCAATAAGAGTATAACCATAATACTTCTTACCAATTAACTTTTGCACTGCTTTAAATGCAAAATCGATTTCATCTTTTTGACTTACTGAAATGGTTTCAACAGGTTTTTTAAATACATATGACACTGCTTTCTTATAAATATTTGGCGTATAAAAGAAAGCTGAATAAGGATTATCTTCGACAAGTTTTATTATATCATCGAATTTCATATTATTTTTTCACCACAAATAAAAATTAATTCCACCTGAAATTATTTGAGAAACTTCTATGCACAAACCACGACTTTCCTTCTGGCAAATATGGAATATGAGCTTTGGATTCCTGGGAATTCAATTTGGTTTCGCCCTTCAGAATGCAAATGTAAGCAGAATCTTTGAAACTTTAGGAGCGAGCATTGACAACATTCCAATTCTCTGGATTGCAGCTCCGGTAACCGGCTTAATTGTTCAGCCAATCATCGGACATATGAGTGACAATACTTGGAACAGGCTTGGAAGAAGACGACCTTATTTTTTAGTTGGTGCAATTCTAGCTTCACTTGCAATAATAGCAATGCCAAACTCGCCCGCACTGTGGATTGCTGCCGGAATGTTGTGGATTATGGATGCTTCAATAAATATTTCGATGGAGCCTTTCAGAGCTTTTGTTGGTGATATGCTACCTTCAGAACAAAGAACTGCTGGTTTTGCGATGCAAAGTTTTTTCATCGGAACAGGTGCTGTAATTGCCTCGGCTCTTCCATATATCATGACAAACTGGTTTGGTATTTCAAACGTTGCACCGGAAGGTGAGATTCCTGATGCAGTTAAATTCTCTTTTTATCTGGGAGCAGTTGTTTTCTTTCTCGCAGTTGCATGGACTGTTTTCAGCACCAAAGAATATTCTCCTGAAGAATTGAAGAAATTTTCTGATGCCGAAAGTCAAATGTCACAAGTTAAAAGTCAAAAAAGATTTAATGTATCGGCATCAAGATTTTTAAAGGATGGTTCAATCTGGTTACTTCTTGGAATTTTATTTACTATTCTGATTACAATCACCGTAAGTGAAATTGATTATGGTTTGTATGTTCTATTTGTAGGTGGTGCAATTTTCGGATTATTACAAATTCTTGCAGGTTATCTCGTAAAAAACAATAAAGCTGCAAGTGGTTTTGTCATAGTTCTGAATGATCTTTATAACATGCCTAAAACGATGAAGCAACTTGCAGTTGTTCAATTCTTTTCCTGGTTTGCACTTTTCGCAATGTGGATTTATACAACTCCGGCTGTTACTCATCACATTTTCGGTGCAACGGATCCAACGACAGAATTATATAATAAAGGTGCAGATTGGGTTGGTGTATTGATGGCAACATATAATGGATTCGCTGCGGTCATGGCTTTCATTCTTGTTTGGCTTGCAAAATTAACCAGTAGAAAAACTGTTCACTTTATAAGTCTTGTTATTGGAGGATTGGGATTGGCTTCGTTTTATTTGATAAAGGATCCAAATCTACTCTTACTTTCTGAGTTAGGAATCGGACTTGCCTGGGCATCAATACTTGCAATGCCTTACGCAATACTAACAGGATCACTTCCAGCAGAAAAGATGGGAGTTTACATGGGAATATTTAATTTCTTTATTGTAATTCCCCAAATAACAGCTGCAAGTATACTGGGATTTTTTGTCCGAAATGTCGTTGGAGGAGAAGCTATTTATGCTCTTGTACTCGGTGGTGCTTCAATGGTAATTGCAGGAATAATGGTAATGTTTGTGGATGATGTTGACAGCTTTTAGCAACAGATCATCTACCTAAACTTAAAAACAAAATCGCTATCAAACCGCTGGCAAGAGCCAAAACTCCCCATCGGTTTAATTTTTCTTTCCAGATCCAGAAAGCCATTAGAGTTGTCAGCAGAATAATACCAACATTGATTAGTGGAAAAACAATTATTGCCGGAAGAATAGCTAATGCATTCAGAAGAAAAAAGGTGGTGAGAACATTTGGAACTCCCAGAGCCAATCCCAACATCGCAGTTTGTTTTTCTATTTTGATTTTTTTTATGATGATATAAGTTGATGTATAGATGAATGCAGATGAGAAGATAAACAAAATAAAAAATGGTTCCTCCTGCTGTGTCCTAATCACTTTAAATAATTTGAGTGCAAAATCATTTATTCCGATACCGACAAACACTGCAAGTAAAAATAAATATTTCAAAGTTCCATCTCCATCTTTGTGTCCGCTCTTCACCGAAAAGTAAAAAAGAATAAAAGTAGCTAGTGTAAAAACAAATCCGATCAGGTAGAGTTCATTCGGACTTTCATTAAAGAAAAGAATTGAAATAATGATTGGAATTATGACTGATAATCTTGAACTTGTAATTGCCAATCCGGTTCCTGCGTGCTTAATCGCCAATGCTAGCGCAAAAAAAGGTTATAACAAACAGAAATCCGAGTGCTGCACCAAACAATAATGTTTGAGACGAGAATTTTGCCGAAGGATTGATCAACAGCAATATCAATGCTATTGAAGAAGCAACCAGGTAATTGCCAGCGAGCAGGACAATTAATTCACCTTTCCTCGTATCGTTGAATTTGAGGATTAATGCAATACTTGTCGAGCAGAGAATAACTAAAAGAAGGAAGTGCATTTAATAAATCTTTAATGTGAAATTGTTTTATACGTATGTGAAATATAAATGGAAATCATAAAAATTCCCTGCCATTAGTAAAATGACAGGGATAAATTTGATAGATGGTTTATTTGAAGAAGGATATCATTTCAATAATATCATATTCTTAACTTCAACGTAACTACCAGCTTTTAACTCATATAAATAAACACCTGACGGCAGATTGTTTGCGTTAAATTCCATTTCAAATCTACCCGCAGATTGTTCTTCATTCACTAATGTAACCACTTCTTTTCCAAGCACATCATAGATCTTCAATGTCACAAAACTGCTTACCGGCAACTGGTAACTAATTACTGTAACAGGGTTGAACGGATTAGGATAGTTTTGGAACAGAACGAAATCATCGGCAGCCGTCACTTCAACTTCAATTGAATTTGAGTAGTTGGAACTGCCATCAAAATCAATTTGCTGCAGTCTGTATTGAACTTTACCTGAAGAAACATTTTGATCAGTAAAAGAATAAACTTTTATTTCAGTTGTAGTTCCACTTCCTGAAACAAAACCAATTGACTGCCACTCATTGTCATTCTGAGCGACCTGCCTGCCGGCAAGGCAGGAGCGAAGAATCTCAAATCCGCGATTATTTGTTTCTGTGGAAGTTATCCAGTTAAGTAAAACATCTGCTCGCTGCACCGTGGCCGTAAATGAAACGAATTCGACTGGAATTATCGGTTGTCCAAGCTGACCGAGTGGATTAATATCCTGAGCATAAATCCCTTGTGTATCGAGTCTTCTATCACCCCAGACAAGTTTACAATTTTTATAAACATCCATGGCCGTTTCCATCTGGAGTTTTTCTTGTGTTGGATTTGAAAGTGTAACAAAATCTCCCGGCCACAGAAATGCACCGGAAGTATCACAGGCAAAACCCATTGTTTTAGTATTTAATCCTGATCCTTCGCTGTCTAAGTAAAACATATAAACTTTGTCAATACCCATGTGAGATGACAAGTCACTAATAGATTTAGTATTCGGAGGACTTAAAGGAATAAAAACTTTACCGGTGTTACCCCAAAGTCTGTTTCCTGTTGGTGAAAACTTTTGTCCAGAAATTCCGTTCTGATTTTGATTCGGTTCTGTTTCCATCCAGAATATATAAGTTTCCTGAGTTGCAAGATTGAAAGCAATCTGCGGATAAAATTTATTTCGTTGGGAAGCAAGAGATCCCTCAGATCCGTCGGCTGGGAAATATAATATACCCGTTGAAGAAATTCTTTGCACAAATGAACTCGAAAGATTATTACCAGCTCGTCCATCATACCATGCAATCAATGCTCCATTATTACCATCAGGTTCAACTTCCGGCACTTGAAAAGAAGCCATCTGTCCATTGTTTTGAATCATTATTCCATTCGTTCCCCATAAGAGTTGTCCATTGACATCAAGTTTATGCGCCCTGATTCTTGCTTGATAAATTCCACTTGGTACTGTATGTATAAGTATTACTTCTCCATTATCAGATTTAACAAGTGCCGGCCAGCTATAATCTTCTGTTGCACTTTGAATTAAAATTGGTGTCGTTCCCCAAATTTTCTGACCTGTTGGTGATAATTTTTGCAGAGCTATTTTCTGACTTCCATCAGAACTGATCCATGCGAAAACTATGTTGCCATCACTCGTCTCAGTTAAAGTGGGAGATGGTTGGAAGCTGTCACTAGAAGAAATATCGATACCATTACTTCCCCAAAGGAAGTCACCACTTGAGCTAATTTTATAAGCAACCGGTTTTAATAAACCTCCTGATCTGATATCGCTGAAAACTAAAACTGCATTATTGTTCTGATCGCATATCAAATCATAATCTGTTATCCAACTATCCTGAGGATTGTTACTTATCAACAAACCATCTGGTGCCCACATTTTATAACCAAGCGGATCAAGACGTTGAAGATAAACATTATAAGCACCCGATCTTGTATCAAACCACGATATATAACAACCGCCGTCCGATGTCATTGCAATTTTTGCAAGTGCTTGCTCTCCGGTTACATCGCAAATCATTAAATTGGTGTTTGGATCTGTTGACCATTGTGCAAATGAAGTGGAAACTAAAACAAATAAAAGCGAATAGAATAATTTTTTCATAGCATTCTCCCTTTATAGAAAATTTTATTTTATAATAATCTCAATCTCATATTCCCTGACTGAAAGAAAGATGAAAAGCCGTCATTGAACCATGCGCTTTCTTACCGTAAAAATCTATCCAGTATGGAAATGTTTCGATTCTTGGATAAAAATTATTTCCTGAATCTGTGGGTGGTAGATAATATATTATAGGATTCCCTGTTTGATCTTCAAATGGAAATAATTGGTTATTATATAAATACCTATCTGTCACATAATTTACTGAAAGATCGATTGGTCTCTTCACAATAATACTGTCTATCAACACATCTTGATTTATAACCCAATTAAATTGAACACTATCTCCGTTAGATCTTATTATATAATCCAAAGTAATATCAACAAATGGCAAACCGTCAACAAGTGTAATTTCTTTTGTGGAGGATATGTTTTCAACAACCTTTGCCGAGAAGAATGCAGTATCATAATACTGTAAAAATAAAAATAGATCATAAATCCCTGCTTCAAGATTTAAGGTGTCAGGTGTATTTTTACCTGTATCAGTTCCCATCAGATATATTCTAGCGCCAGATGGAATTGATTTTACCACAAGGTTTCCTTTTGAAGTTGTTGATGGTGGATCTACTGGGCTATCATCAGAACAACGAATGAAAGCAAGTGAAAAAATTATAATAGAAATAAGTGATAATATTTTCATAATATTTTACCCCGGAATAAATGCTACTACAAACTAAAAGAAATTATTTTTTGAAGTCAAAAAGAATCGCTTTGTAATTAACAATTAAAAAGCCCTGCCAATCAATATTGACAGGGCGTTTAATCATCAAAAAAATATTTCTAACGTAAGTTTGCTTTAACAGACTTTTCCTTTACCAGCAGCCATAGTAGAGCTGATATTGCAAGTGTTGTACCGCTGATGATGAAAATTAAGTTTTTATCTTCCGCCTGTTGTATAAAATAACCTAAAACCAAACTGACAATCAATTGAGGTAAAACTACAGATAGATTAAAAATACCCATAAAGAAGCCCATCTTTGTCTGATCAACTTTTTCCGACATGATTGCAAAAGGAAGACTAACAATTGCCGCCCAACCAATTCCACAAACTGCCATCAGCACATAAAGCATGATGGATGTCTTTCCTAACAGAACAATTCCAAAATATCCAAGTGCCATTATTGCAACGCAGGTTAAATGAGTTTTTACTCTTCCGATTTTTTCAGTGATTGGTTCAAGAACGAAAGCCGGAAGGATAAATCCTACTGCATTCAAAACCAGGAATGAAATTGCAATTATTTGTCCTGTCTCTGTTTCGTTACCAGGATTCAACTTTTGTTGAATGTAAGCTATTATATAAACAAACATTGTCTGCACACCGATCCAGGAAAAGCCATGTGCAAAATATAATTTTAATAATTCTCCCCATTCTGTTACTTTGGATTTGAGTTCAGTTAATTCGGTTTTCTGCTTGGGTTCAGTCAGTTCCTTACTTTCTTTTATGAAAAATGGTGGAATGAAAGAAAATCCCAGAACAATAAATGCTCCGAGATAGATCAAAAAATAATTTCCGAAGATTGCTCCGATTGCATAAGCCATTACTCCCCAGAAACCTGAGATGGTCTGCATCCAGGTATAACCTTTTGTTCGCGGAACTCCATCCGGAGTTACATCTGCAATAATCGAACGTGTTGGATTAAAGCTGATATTAATTGCAAGGTCAAGTGTTAACGCAACAACTATTGCAACAGCAAGAATACTTCCAACACCCAGAAAATCATTAATTGCTCCGATATTGGGAAGCGCAATGATCATAATAGCAGCGAGAGTTCCGCCGATTAAAATAAATGGTCTGCGTCTTCCACCCCAGAACCAAACTTTATCACTAATCAATCCGATTATAACCTGACCGAAAATTCCCGCAAGCGGACCTGCTGCCCATACAATTCCTATTTCGTGAATATCTAATCCATACTGTGAGTTTAATATCCAGCTAAGCACAGCAATCTGAATTGAAAGTGCAAATCCCATTGCAGTTGCTGGTAAAGCAAGTAAAGCATAAAAAGTGTTTGTTAGTTTTTTCTGGATTTCGAGCATGTTATTTCCTTATTAAAAATATTTCAGCAGTCATTTTATTTAATTGAATGTTATCGACAGAATCAAGTTTGATTTCTTCTTTCGTTTTTAAATTGAACAATCCATTTGCTTCAGGAAGAAAATTTTTTAATTGTGAAGACTCAATTGATAATTCTTCCTCACGTGAATTTATAAGCACAAGTGTTGTTTCATCTTCATAACTTTTAACCAGCAAATACACATCATCAAATGGATAAATGTGCCTTAATTTTCCTTTTGCAAGTGATGGATATTCATTCCTCAGTGAGATTAGCCCTTTCAAATAATTGAAGAGATCATTTTCTGTTTCTGTCCTTCCTTCAGTTATAAATGCACTTCTTGTATCACCAGAAAATCCTCCCGGAAATGGTTGTCTTAGTTCTCCGTGTTTAGTTCCTCCTGTAATACCGATTTCTGTTCCATAAAATATTTTAGGGATGCCTCTTGTAAATAAGACAATATTTAAAGCGATTTTATATTTATCTATGTTCCCTTTTGCCACAGCATTGCACGATCAACATCATGATTATCAAAGAATACCAGAAGATTGCCAGGATCAGCATATACAATATCCTGAACAATAGTTTCATACACGTTGTAAATACTCTTTGATCCGCTTAGATAATCACGAATCGCATCGGACAGGGCAAAGTCAGTTACTGATGGAAGGTTTGAATCAAAATCTAATTTTCTAATAGGTGATTTTGATTGATACCCTGAGACCACTGCAGGAACACCTTGCCATATTTCTCCGACAAGATTGAAGTTTGGATATTCTGATAAAATAGCTTCAGCCCAATCAGCTAAATACTTGATCGTTATATGGATAAGTATCTTCTCTTATCCCATCAATACCTGCAAACTCAATCCACCATAAAGTATTTTGAATTAAATAATTTTTTAAATAAGGATTTCGCTGATTTAAATCGGGCATATAGTCTGTAAACCAACCTTGCTGGTTCATCATGACTATCATTGAGTCACCGTGAATATCGAGAAACGCCATCTTATCGTGTGAAGCTCTGATAAAATTTTCCGGTGTTCCATTGAACCAATCCTGCATTGGAAGATTTTTTACCCAGTAGTGATTTATCCCGATGTGATTGCTCACGTGGTCAAGAATAATTTTCAATCCGCGCTTGTGAGCCTCATCTACTAATTTTTTATATAATTCGTTGCTACCGAAACGGGAATCAATTTTATAAAGATCGGTAGCAGCATAACCGTGATAACTCATCCACATATTGTTTTCGAGCATTGGAGTAATCCAGATGGCTGTGATTCCGAGCTCTTTCAGATAATCTAGCTTTGACATTATGCCTTCAATATCTCCACCTTTTCTTCCATCAAGATCTGCGGATGTAAATTGATCAAGTGAATCACCAATGGTATTATTTGAAGGATTTCCATCACAGAAACGATCGGCGAATATCAAGTAGACAACATCTTTATTACTGAAACCTATGTATTCTTCAGCTGTGATTTCTCCTTTCAAAATAGGATAAGAGAATATTTTATTAACATTACCATTGGTAAAAACTAGATCGTATTTGCCAGGATCTGAATCAGAAGAAATAACAATATCCACAAACAAATAAGAATTGCTTTGAGCTGGTTGAACTCGAAGAATATTCAATTCTTTATTTGAAGATTCGACATTAACGTTCTGTAGATTTTCACCATAAACCATTAATTGTAATGTATCCCATTTCATTCCAACCCACCAGTTGGGAGGTTCGATTTTTTGAATCGAAAAATCTTGGGATAGAGCGTTAAAGCTAAGAAGGAAAAGAAAAATTACTGCTTTGAGGTTTATGGAATACAAGTGGTTTTATGACAATTGAATAAATTAAATCGAAGGTTAAAATAGCCAAAGGGCTGTAATTTTGAAAGACGATTTTACCTTGTTCCGATTTCCTCAACTGGTACCCATAAAATGAAATCTCAAATTAAAGCCGTTCCTAAGGCATAATTCTTGTCAAGTATTCCTATTCAGTCGAGAAAATTTTTAAGGAAGAACATATGATGCACTTAATAAAAACCTTTCCAATTTTATTTGTTATTGTGATGATTGGACTTATCGTTTCCTGCGAAGATGATAAAACTACTAATCCGCAGGATCAGGCACCAACGATACCTCCCCAATCAAGCATGATAATTAACTTCGATGAATTTCCTGATACAACTTCACTCAGTAAAATTGAGTCTACTCAAGCTACAAAAAGAAACTGGGGATGGGCAGCATACAACGTTTCCGTTTGGAATTCAATTTTGACATTGACACTGGCTGTTCCAGTGGCAGCTTTTAATGAATCGTTTAATCATCAGCCTGTAAAACAATCTGACGGAAGATGGCTTTGGCAGTACAGCGTTTCGGTTAATGAAGTTGTCTTCACAGCTAAGCTGTTCGGGGAGATTGTCACAGATGGAGTTGAATGGCAAATGCTGCTTTCACAACAAGGAGCATTTGAAGATTTTGAATGGTTCACAGGATTTTCAAATACCTCTGTAACTGAAGGAACATGGACTCTGAACAAAGAACCGAATAATCCTTCTCCATTTCTTTACATTGAATGGAAAAGAAATACCCAGGAAGGAACTGCTGATGTTAAATACTCACTCGTATCACCAACCACTCCAGCAGATGGGAGTTATATTTTCTACGGAAAAACAAATGAGGTACCTCTTAACAGATTCTACCATATTTATCAGGCTGAACAAAATAATCTGATTGAGATAAAATGGAATTATGAACTTCGTTTCGGTAGAGTGAAAGATGCAATTTATTTTGAAAATCAGAACTGGTACTGCTGGGATGAACGGCTTGATGATACCGAGTGTACTGAATAATTACATTTCTAGAATCTAGAAAAGAAGGCAGTCAGGGTGGCTGCCTTTTTTATTTTGCTTTTTGCAGATTGTAACTATAGGTTTTATTTGTTGAAAATAAAATTTATAGAAAGGGTCAGAAAATGAAACATAAAAAGTATCACTTGATTTATTTCTTCTCGCTTCTATTATTCATTCTCTCGTTCATATCTACTACCACTGCACAAACATCTTACCTTGATTCACTCGATGGAAAATTTGCATTGCAGTTTCAGATTAATGAGAATTTTACATTAACAAATTTCCAGGGTACTACATTCTCAGGGAAATATCATTTAGGGAAAAAATCTGCAATTCGTGCAGGGTTATCATTATTTTTTGATGACTCCAGCTTTGATAGAGAATCAACTTATAATGATAATGATACATTGAGCTATGTTGAAAAAAGTGACAATAATTCAATCGGATTAACTATTATCACGCAGTATGTATATTATTTAGTTAGAACAGATGATATTGGATTTTATTTAGCTTCTGGTCCAACTTTTGGCTTTGGTCATTCCGAAGGAGAAACCAAACTGTCAATTTCCGATAGCACAGTTGAGAAGGGTACTGGATCAACTGATAATTTCAATGCTGGCCTCGATGCAATAATCGGAGTCGAGTGGTCGTTCCATAAAGATATGAGTCTCTCAGCTGAATATGGGATAAAATTTTATTATACTCATCAAACTTCAGAATTTGAAACTACTTCAAGAAAAGACAAACGAACAAATGAAGCAATCAGACTAACACCAAACTACATAAACTTTGGTATATCAGTTTATTTCTGATTTTAATTCGTTTAATATTCATTGACAGCTGATAATTTACGTACACAATAGAAAGGATAACGATAGAGCTTTCTTTCTCTTGCATTTAACTTCATTTAAGGGGATTTTTACGTTTGATTTTTTAATTGGAACATCCGGCTACTGACGGAATGAAAATAAACGACGAAGAAAAAAATATAACGGTCAATCGTAAAGCCAGCCACGAGTACCACATACTTCAAACTATTGAAGCTGGCATAGCTTTGGTCGGAACTGAAGTTAAATCGCTCAGACAAGGTAAAGCAAATCTCGTTGACGGCTATGCTAAGATTGAAAAAGGAGAGGTGTGGCTTGTAAACGTAAACATCAGTGAGTACACACAAGGCAACATTAATAATCACGATCCACGAAGAGACAGAAAGCTTCTTCTCAACCGAAGTGAAATAAGGAAACTTATTGGCAAAACGAAAGAAAAAGGATTAACTTTGGTGCCATTAAGATTGTATTTTAAGAATGGAAAAGTCAAAGTCGAGCTGGCATTAGCTAAAGGTAAAAAAGTTTACGATAAACGTGAATCTATTGCCAAAAGAGATTTTCAGAGACAACAGGAAAGAAGAATAAAGTATTAACTACAGGATGTCATTGCGAGTCCAACTCTAGTTGGGCGAAGCAATCTTTAGTTTTAGATGAGATTGCTTCACTTCGTTCTCAATGACAATTACAAAATAAAATGAATAAATTAAATTTTCCCCCAATTCCCGAGCAGATGGACCTCATTAAAAGAGGTACTAGTGAAATTATTCCCGAAGAGGAATTAGTAAAAAAGCTTGAACGATCTCTAAATGAAGGTCTACCTTTGAACATAAAGCTTGGATGCGATCCTTCAAGGCCTGATCTGCATATAGGTCACTCTGTTGTTTTGAGAAAGCTTGCACAGTTTCAAGCACTCGGACACCAGGCAATATTAATAGTCGGGGACTTCACCGGAATGATTGGCGATCCATCTGGTAGAAATGCGACACGTCCATCACTCACTTTAAAAGAAACGAGAGAACACGGACAATCTTATTTTCAGCAAGCTTCAAAAATTCTTGATGCAAAGAAAACAAAGATTGTTTATAACTCTGAATGGCTTGGCAAAATGAGCTTTGAGGATGTTATAAAACTTGCAGCCAAGTACACAGTTGCTAGAATGCTTGAACGCGATGATTTCACAAAGCGCTACAAAGCCGGCGAGCCGATCAGTATTCACGAACTACTCTACCCTCTTGCACAGGCAATGGATTCAGTTGCAATTAAAAGTGATGTTGAACTTGGAGGAACTGATCAGAAGTTTAATCTGCTAGTTGGAAGAGATATTCAGAGAGAACATGGACAGGAACCGCAAATTATTTTAACAATGCCGCTGCTTGTTGGAACAGATGGCGTTGAGAAGATGAGTAAATCTTACGATAATTATATCGGAATATCTGAATCTCCAAAAGAAATTTTCGGAAAAACATTATCGATCCCGGACAGCCTGATTTATATCTATTACGAACTCGCAACTGATATATCATCATCAGAATTAAAAGAAATAAAGCATCAGCTTGAAGATTCAAAAGTAAATCCAAGAGATATCAAAAGAAAACTTGCAAGAACTTTGGTGAGAATGTATCATAGTGAAGAAGCTGCGGTTCAGGCACAGGAAGAGTTTGACAGAATCTTCATAAAGAAAGAAGTGCCGGATGAAGTCGAAGAATTTAAGATCGATGAATCTAACAAAGAGTTTAATATATTAGACCTGATCCTGAAAGTAAATTTTGCTCCATCAAAAGGTGAAGCCCGCAGATTGGTTACACAAGGTGGAGTATCAATTGATGGTAATAAAATAACTGATTTGAATTATAATGCGAAGCTTAATAATGGTATGGTCCTGAAAGTCGGTAAAAGAAAATTCATTAAATTCATTAATTAAATAACGGAGGGAACTCAATTGTACAGACCAACAAAAATCTTTTTCACCAAGGGTGTCGGCAGAAGTAAAGAATATTTGACTTCATTTGAATTATCATTAAGATCCGCTGGAATCGAAATGTGCAACCTTGTTTCAGTGAGCAGTATTTTTCCTGTTAATTGCCGACGTGTTACTAAAGAAGAAGGTTTAAAAGAAATCCAACCCGGGCAAATAGTCCATGCTGTTATTGCCAGAAATTCTACAAACGAACCAAACAGATTAGTGGCTGCTTCTTTGGGTGTTGCATTACCTGCAGATAAAGATGCTTATGGTTACTTATCGGAACATCATCCTTACGGTCAGACAGAAAAAGTTGCAGGTGAATATGCTGAAGATTTAGCAGCAACAATGCTTGCAACTACTCTTGGTATTGAATTCAATCCAGATACAGATTGGAATGAGCGCGAAGACATTTATAAAATGTCGGGAAAGATTGTTAAAACTTTTAATATCACTCAATCTGCCGAAGGCGATAAAAACGGTCTGTGGACAACTGTCATTGCTGCCGCAATACTTCTTCCATAAAGATTTTAAGTGGAACGCGGACTAATTGATTGGATCGTATTCTGGGCAATTGTTGCTATTTTGTTCTATATCGATCTTTATGTAAGTGAACATAGAACGGGCAGAATTTCCCTAAAAACAAGTCTTATCTGGAGTGCTGTATGGATTGGTGCAGCACTTCTTTTCAATGGATTCATTTATTTTGACCTCGGAAAAGACAAAGCAATTGAATTCCTCACAGGTTATCTCGTTGAAAAATCTCTTTCGGTAGATAACCTTTTCGTTTTCTTGCTCATCTTCCAGGTAATGAATGTCAAGCCCGAACAGCAGCCACACGTATTAAAATGGGGAATTCTCGGAGCAATTGTTTTCAGAATAATTTTTATCATTGCCGGTGTTGGTCTCATTAATCTTTTTGAACCAATAATTTTTGTCTTCGCAGCAATTCTGTTATATGCTGCTTATAAAATGGCTTTCGGTGGTGAGCATAAAATTGACGTTGAAAATAACTGGCTTGTAAAGCTTACTTCACGCTATCTCAATTTCGCACCTGATTACAAAGGGAGCAAATTTTTTATTACTAAAGAACATAAACGATATGCAACACCAATGTTCATCACTTTGCTTTTGATAGAATCCTCAGATATAGTTTTTGCTGTTGATTCGATCCCAGCTATCATTGCAATTACAAAAGATACTTTCATAATCATATCGTCAAACATCTTTGCTATACTTGGTTTACGTGCGCTTTACTTTGCTCTCGCAGGAATAGTTGATCTGTTTATTTACCTGAAATATGGTGTTGCAATTATTTTGTTTTACGTTGGCGTAAAGATGATAATTTCTGAATGGTATCACGTTCCCACAGAGTATTCACTTGCATTCATTCTGGTGATGTTGACTGGTTCGGTTGTACTCTCACTTATTATTAAAAAGAAAAAAGAAAGAGAGTAAGAAAAAGAGTATGAGTAAGAGAAGATTATTTTTTCAAATCCTGAGTAATAAAATTAATTCTCTTATTGAGGTATATTAAAGTAATTCCTTCAGTTGTTCAATTGTTATTCCAACGTCTTTACAAATTGATTTTATAGTTCTTCTTTTTAATGATTTACTTCCGTGAACAGGGATTGTAGTTCTACGACCATCATTTGCCCTTCGGTAAACAGCGTGACTTGTCCCGCTCTGTCTGATAAGCGCAAAGCCAAGCTTTTCTATAACCTTAATTATTTGTTTTGAATTTATATCAGGAAAGAAGCTGGTCATATTCCGATTTGAACTGAAGTAACAGCGAAGTGATCAGTTGGCAGGTCCTCGTTTCGGGAGATGTAGTCATTTATAAATACTTTAATAGCTTCCTTCATCTCTTTCATAGTTTCTTCATAAGTTTCACCTTCTACATGGCAGCCAGGGAAAGCAGGACATTCGGCGTAAAATCCACCTTCCTCACATTCTTCGACAACAACTTTATAATTATATAATTTCATAAATATTTACCTGAGTGTTTTTTAATCGATTCGAAATTATCCATAATTCACATAATATACAATTCTTATTAAATAGTAAAAGTAAGAAATGGAGATTTCCATCGCCTACTCTTACTCATAATTTTGATCCCGCTTTTGGCAAGGCTAGTCTCCGACGGCTTTCTCTATCTTATAAGAACCATCTTCTTCGTCTCAACAAAGTCACCTGCCTTAAGCTGATAAAAATATATACCGTTTGTTAAACCAGTTCCGTCAAACTCAATTTCATATTCACCGGCAGGTTTTTCTTCGTTAACAAGAGTAGCGACTTCTCTTCCGAGAATATCATAAACTTTTAGCGTAACAAAACCGAATTCAGGTAATTGATATTTTATATTTGTTGAAGGATTGAATGGATTGGGATAGTTTTGGCTTAACTGGAACTCAATCGAATTATTAACTTCATTTTCAATATATGAAACACCACCATTTGTCGTACGGTACAGCCACCCATAATTATCAATCATCCAACCTTTATTTTCATCAGTAAAATATACGCCAGTAAAATCATCAAGAGTCCCAGTTAGTATAGTAATCCAATTCGCACCCCCATTAGTTGTTCGAAGAGTCCTCCCTTGACCAATAGCTGTACCATAATTCACGTCACTAAAATAAACATCATTAAGTGGCCCTGGATTTCCAGGTGTCCCGAATATTTGAGTTTGCCAAGTGATACCCATATTAGTTGTTTTTCGTAGAAGACCATTGCTTGCCGTATAATGGCCAACTGCCCATCCATTATTTTCATCTAGAAAATAAAGTCCTTTATAGTTGTAGTAGAGTCCATGAAAATGATAAATCCAATTTTGCCCTCCGTCGGTTGTTGTTAATACCATACCATAACTTCCCACAGCAATACCCTCATTTGTATTCTTAAAGTACACCCCAAAGAGGGCAGGATCAGATCCTGTTCCACTCAATTGATTCTGGATATTCCAGTTTTCACCTCCATCTGTTGTTCTCAAGATTAAGGCTTTACTTTGAAAATTTTCAAGCACCCATCCTACAGCAGTACCAATATTTTCATCTGAGAAATAAACCGTTTGTAAACTCATAGTATCTACGATCGATTGGTTCACCCAATTCGCTCCCCCATCGGTAGTTCTGAGAATAGTTCCCATTGACCCCACTATTGTTCCAATATTAGTATCTACATAACAAACACTGCTAAGTGCGTATGTAGTTCCGCTATATTGAGCATTCCAGGTTTCACCCCCGTCATTTGTTTTTACGATTGTACCATTCAAGCCAACGACGGTTCCATGATTTTCATCAATAAATTGAATGTCTTCCAACCTAGAAGATGAAACTCTTAAATATTTCTGCCAACCTTCTTGTGCATTTATTGGGAGACAAAACAGAAGAAGAGAAAAAATTATGATGAAAAATGATTTCATAGCAAACCCCATTAAAATTTAATACTAACTTAGATAATTACGAATCGAAAGTAAATATTATTTTGGGGAAAATAATCCGGCAAGATGTGTTAAAAAAGCGAAAACCAGCCCAACCAACATTGGCTCAATCTCTTTCAAAATTATTACTTCAGAAAATTTATCTCGCACAAAATACCAAATTGTTGCAGAAATAAACGCTGCAGTCATTTCAATCAAAATAATTTTTTTCGATACTTTTAACTTGTGATAATATGCACTGACGACCGGTAATATAATACCTGGGATAAACAATGAACCTATTGTATACCAAATTTCAATTACGGAAGGAATGAAATAAGCAAGGAGTGTTGCTGCAATTCCAGAAATTAACAAACCTATAATTGTATAAGTTTTTATCCTGTTTTCATTTTCAAACCTACTGACTCTGAAAATAAAGTCACGACCGATAGTTGTTCCGCTTAAAAATAGAAAACTGATTTGGGTAGATAGAATAGTTGCAAAAAGAGCTGCATAAAATATTCCTTTAATTCCGGATGGAAGAACCTGCTCAGCAAAAAGCGGGAATGCAAGAACGGGATTATCGAGTTCAGGCAAGACTCCTTTTGCAAAAAGACCAGTTGCAGTTGTTAAAAAATCAAATAAAGCCCAGAAAAAAATTGAGATGATGATTCCCCATTTAGCGATATTACCTGATTTTGCTGCGTAACATCTTTGGTGAAAACCGGGATCTGCAAATGTCCACAGAGCAATTAAAAACCAGACAATTAAAAATGTTGGTGACATTCCTCCTGTAATATTCAAATGATTTTCAGGAACAGATGACGAAAGAAAATCAAATGAGCCAAACTCCATACCTGAAAAAATTACAATCAGAATAAATCCAGTAAACATTACAAAGAATTGAAACACATCCACATAAACGTTTGAACGAAATCCTCCTCTGATCAAATAAACGATCGAAAGCAAAAGTGAAATTAGAAGAGCTGGGATCACATCAATATCAAAAATTAACGAAAGTAGATTTCCTGTCATTAGCAGATACGGTGCAGGTGAAACGAGAACAAAAACAATTATCGCAGAAAGTAATCCAACATTCCTTCCATAGACTTCAGTCATCTTATCAGGAATTGTAAATAGAGAAGCTTCACGTATTTTTTTTGCGAAGAATATTGCAAAGAGAAAAGCGAATATGTAGTACGGAAATCCTTGTGTAAACCAACTGACTATTCCGTATCGATAAGTAAACTCACCTACTCCGAGTATTCCGCCATACCAGGTTGAAACATTGACTGCTACGAAAAGAAATAAACTCAGCTTTCTACCAGAAAGTAAATAATCACTTGCATCATTCCCCGTCCTTCGACCCGTGTAAAAACCAATAAATAAAATGGCAGCAAAGAATGCAAGAATTATCAGGATGTCTGCAAAACTAAAAGAGATCATTTTCAATCATAGTTTTAACATCACGAATCACAAACACAACTCCGTTGCTGATATTCAGCTTCATAGGATTTTTAATTGCGATGTTGCTTGTGCTTTCTCTGATACCAAACGGCAGTGCTGTATTTGTAAGTTCGTACTTCAATCCTTTAGAAGTTATTTTGGTCTCTGGTGAAATACCGTAAAGTGAAATAGTTTCATTCGGAATAGTTTTGAGTTCGATTTTACCAGTGTAAGCTTTAAGAAATGAGTTTTCAGCAATGAGTGATATTTTTATTTTGAGGAAGAATTTCAACACAATTCCGAGATTACAAAACGTATGATCTAGTCGATTCCCGGTTGCACCAACAAGCAAAGCTTCATCAAATTTATTTTTGATTGCATACTTCAGACATTTTTCAACATCAGTATCGTTCTGCCGTTTCAGCTGAATAATTTTTGAAATAGGCTTAAATTCTCTTAATGTATTTTTTGATATTGAATCAAGATCACCAATGATTATATCTGGAACTAATTTCATTTTTAATGCTGAGTTTGCTCCGCCATCTGCACAGATCAATGTATTGTATCCACTTTTTTGAAAATAAGTGATGATACTTTTTTTAGGTGATTTACCGTTAGCGAGTATGATGCATTTTTTCATTTTTGATCTCCGTTGCACAGATTAAAAATCTGTGCTACAAATAATTATAACCCAACCTGTACTCCAGCAAGCCAGTTTCTTTCAGCAGCTGGAAAAAATTCCTTACCGATTGCATAAGCCGAATACAAATTATCGAAAATATTATTAACCTGCAGATAAACTTTCCATGGAGTTAAAAAATTCAGTAAAGAAAATTCATAACTCAAAAATACGTCTGAAACAAAATAAGCTTCGTTGAGGTTATCAGCGTAATCAACAAAACCAGGATATTGAGTTAAATAAGATGTAAGTCTATTATCATAATTATCAGAGAAAAATTCACCAACATATTTGCCAGTCAATCTTAGATAAAAACCGGAGTGATTAATTGCAACACCAACATTGGCTAACATATCAGGAAACCCGCTTATCCTGTTTCCGCTGAGGTCAATTGAGTTTTGTTCATCGATAAAAAATCCGCCTTCTTCGATTGTGTTTTTGCTGAATGTTGCATTCCCGAATAATTCAATACGATCATTCCAGAGTTTCATTATTGCAGAAAGCTCGGCGCCAATATGAACAGTACGATCAACATTTCCAGTGGTCGGCTGACCGAATCTATCCACCTGACCGTCTTTCACGATTTCATCTTTAAATAACATATAAAAAAAGTTAAGAGTAATCGATAGATTATCCTCATTCCATGCCGCACCGAGTTCAAAATCATTCATTGTTTCTGGCTTAACAAGCGGTTCATCAAAATTATAGGAACCATCTGCATTAACCTGGAATTGAGGAACTTCTCCCCCGCTTGATTCAGCTGCATCGTAATATTCTTTCAGTCGCGGTTCACGAGAAACTCTGGCAAAGGAGAAATAAATATTCAGAGGCTGAATTGGCTTAAAGTTAATTCCAACTCTCGGATTCAGAAAAGTGTTAGTGATCGAAAAATCAGTTCCGACATACGCCTCATTAAATAATCTGTATTTATGATAAGAAAGTTGTAATTCACCAAGTATGTTCCAAGTTTCATTTATTTTGTATGATTCATTTACGAACACACTAAAAATATCTTTAGCTCCTTCATAAGAATAATATTTATAATTTTTTGTGACTCCGGAAGGAAGATTTTCAGCATAATTTATTGCTCCCCAATGGATCGAATTGTGTTTCCGAAATTCAGCTCCGAAAAATAAAGTGCCGTTTGAATGTTCAAGACTGAATCTTGGAATCCAACCATATTGTTTGTTTTCAACTTTCGCTCGTATCAAAGCATTTGTAGGTACGAATGAAGTATCAAATCCATTTTCCTTCAGCCTGAAATAATCATCATAAAAAACTGACCACGAACCATCATAATCAAAAAAGCCTTCACCTAAAACTAAAAACAGAGCTGAGTTCATTTTTAACCTTTCATTTATCTGCCAATCATTTAACAGTTCAAAATGCGGCTGGGAAAAGTTTTCTATTTCTTCAGGTCTGCGTTGAAGAGTATAAGTATAACCATTGTCATCAGCTTCCCAGTATGAATAATTTTCTCTCCGCAGATTTTTATCCTTCACTGCGAATTTAGCAACACCTGTATAACCCAAACCATCTGCAACCGGTCCACCGAAAAAGTTAAGTTGAGTCGTTAGATTTTTATCATACCTAACTGCCGATAGAAAATAACTTTTAAAATCTACCCAGGTTTGCTGCTTATATCCTGAACTTAAGATTTGTCCAAGCTTTGCATATACAGAATATTTTTCATCAATTAATCCACTTGAAAAAGCTGCTGAGTATTTTCTTGTTACGTATGAACCGTACGAAGCTGATAGTTCAAGTTTAGTTTTGTCCGAAAAATTTGATGTGATAATATTTATTGAACCACCGATTGCCGGATAACCAAAAACTCCTGAACCGGCTCCTCGCTGAACTTGAATCAATTCTGTGCTCGCTAACAAGTCAGGGAAATCCAGCCAATAAACATTATGATCTTCCGGGTCGTTTTGTGGAATGCCATTTATCGATACTGTTATTCTTCTTTGATCAAAACCTCTAATGCTTAAATAATTGTAACCAATTCCGTTTCCGCTTTCGGAATAGAATGTTGTGGAAGGAAGTTCACTCAAATATTTAGGCACATCATAAAGAGTATATTTTTTTTCGATCTCTTTGGCTTTGATCTGATCGAAAGCAATCGGAGTAATTCCCTTCACTCCGACTGATGCTTCAACAAGAATTGTTTGCGATGGTATTGCTTTTTTATTCAGATGAAAGGTGTAAATGACATTCACTGTTGCTTCTTGCACAGAAGGAATACTAAGTAATTGATTCAGAGTTACTTTTCCGGTTTCGTATCCAAGATGACTTATTAAAAGAGTATCTGTATCCTTTAATTCTGCTGACAGGAAGAATTCCCCATTAATATCGGAGAATGTTCCGGTTCCTGCAATTCTTGAAATAAAAATATTTACATTCGAAAGCGGTGAATTTGTTTCTGCATCAACGACTTTACCCTGGATGGTTAATTGCTGCTGTGCAAACGAAGAAAAATAGAATAAGAAAAATAGAATGAATAAGATTTTCATTTTACCCTCCGGTTTAAAATAAAAAAGCCGTTTATTGTCCGAAGGACTCCTTCGGAGAAACGGCTAAAATCTTAATCATATCTAAATCTAGAGAAGGCTTTTAGCCCGTTTCCCTACGCTGGCATTACCCAGATCAGGTGTTAGAGTATTATCTCAGTCATCCCAGATTATCCCGACTAGTCGGGACTGGCTTGGGATAACACCCCTAACGGCTATAATTTATAATTATTTAAAGAACGATACTTACTGGCTTAAAACTTAATAAACTAATAATACGAATTCAACCTATTTTTAATTTCTGCCCGACCATTATTTTACTATTAGACAGATTGTTTAAAGTCTTAATTTTTTGAACTGATGTTTTGTATTTATTCGCTATAGAATAAAGGGTTTCACCACTTTCAACAATATGGTATCCATCTTTTGAACTGATAGAACTATAATTGCTGCCAGGAATTTTTAATTCCTGTCCAACAATAATTTTATTCCCGCTTATGTTGTTTAATTTCTGAAGACTGGAAAGACTCACATTGTATTTAATTGCGATACCACCAAGTGTTTCGCCTCTCTTTACTTTATGAACTTTTGATTGTCCAGTATTATTCAGGGTTACATTAGTATTTGATACTTTATTATGCCCGTTTCCGTTTGTGTAGATGATTAAAGACTTACCTGCAACAATTTTACTGCTGCTCAGGTTATTCCATCTTTTAATTTCCTCAACCGAAACACCATATAAATCAGAAATACCAATAATTGTTTCGCCAGATTGAATCTGATGTGTAATTGATTCACTATTCAATTCTGTCTTCTGTGACCCAGTATTTGTTGGTGTAGTTGGTATTTCTTCAGAATATATCTTCAGAGTATTGCCAGCAATAATTTTACTGCCATCAATGTCATTCCATTCTCTTAAATCAGCAGCAGTCACTTTATATAATTCAGCAATGCTGCCCAAGGATTCACCAGATTTAATTTTATGATATGTAACATTTCCGGATGATGTTGTTGTACTCTCGACCAAGTTGGAGCTTGTCTCACTGCTGTAAAGTTTTAGCGTCTGTCCGGATTTTATATTATTGCTCTTAAGTCCGTTCCATTTTTTCAATTCAGCTGAAGAAACGTGATATCTTTCTGCAATCTGACTAATTGTGTCGCCTTTCTTCACTTTATAATAATATAAATTACCTTTTGTATTTTTTGAAGCATAGTCTTTGCTAACCGGAGCATAATTTTCGTCAGTATAAATTTTTAATTTTTTACCGGCAACAATTTTATTGGAATTCAGATTATTCCATTCTTTTATGGCTGCAATACTAACGCCGTATTGTGTTGCTATTAAACCAAGATTTTCGCCTCGGCTGATTTTGTGATAAACATAAGAAGGTTTACTGGTTTCATCATATACTTTCGGCGCCTTTTCTTCAATCTCTGTACTCTTGTCCAGACTTGCATAATAATTCTGCTGTTCCTCAGGTACATAAACAGTTATTTGCTGCCCAACTTTTATTGTTGAAGTATATGGTATATTGTTCCAGTTTCTAATATCACTCACTCTAGAATTAAAAAGATCTGCAATTCCGAGTAAGCTGTCATCCTTTTTAACACGGTAAGTAACAGAAACAAATCCTTCAGGGACAATTGCATCAATAGTGCCTACGGTTTCTTTTTCGTCCGTAAAAGATTCTGCGATTAAAGATTTATTCTGTTCTTCATTAATCGTAGATTCTGAAACATCCACAACATTTTCTTCAGATACTGATATTTCATCATTACTGGTTAGTGATAGATATGGAGAGACGTATTCCTGATCAGTATTATTTCCATTATCCTGGGCAACGGTAATATCTGTATTGTATGAGTAATCATTCTCATTAGGATTAACAAGAACCGGAATTCTTAATGGCACACCTACATACAATTTCGATTTGGTGGAAATATTATTAGCATCTGCAAGCTCATAAATTGAAACTCCGTACTTTTTGGAAATTTTGCTGAGTGTCTCACCCTTTCTGACTTCGTGAACCAGAAATGTCCTGCGAGCAGTTTCCGGAATGTTCTGCATTTGTGCTGCGAACTGTTCGTATGAACCTTTTGGAATTTTGAGAGGATAACCGCCGGGAAAATCCGGAGGTGTACTTAGCTGTGTAAGCTCAGGATTCATATCCTGTAAAGTCACAAGATCTGTTCCCGCTACTGTTGCAAGATATCCAAGATCAACCGCACCGGGAACATTGTATGTCTGAAATTCATATGGCTTGTGATAATCAATATTACTGAAACCGTATGCGACCGGATCCATAGCTATCATACAAACAGCAATATATTGAGGTATAATTTCTTGTTTCTCTTGGAAGGTGTTTTCTTAAAGACCAGAAGTCATTTGCACCTGATTTCATCATAGCTCTTCGTACCCGTCCTTCACCGCAATTATAAGCCGCAAGTGCCAGGTACCAATCACCTAATGAAGTGTATAAATCTTTTAAATGTTTTGCTGCTGCAGTAGTTGATTTAACAGGATCTCTTCTTTCATCATAATAGAAATTTCCATCCAATCCATACAGATTTCCGGTTGATTTTATGAATTGCCAAAGCCCAACCGCTCGAGCCCAGGATCTGGCTGTTGGATTCAATCCTGACTCCATCATACTTAAATACATTAGCTGTTTCGGAACTCCTTCCGAAGCAAAAATACTCGACATCATCGGAAAGTACTTGCCTGATCTCTCAAGCCACAGACGCATTGACCTCTCACCCTTACCGGTAAAATAGGTAAGATATTGCTCCACATAACCATTAACTTCCAGAGGAATATCGGCAGGGATAATTTCTCTCTCTTGTTTTTCATCATCAGTAAGCTCGATCTCAGACACATATCCTTTCATCCACTCCTCCAAAGCAGCTAATGACATTCCTGGAGGAAGTTCTGACAAACCATCAACATAAGATTTATAGTCTTCGATAATTGCTGTCTCGAGCTCAATGTATGATTCATTATCATCTACTCCAGGATAATAACTAAGATTATTAATTATCCTCAATGCGGATTCATAATTCTGCACAGCTTCTTCAACCTGGTTTGAATTCTGTTTTTCGAGGGCGGTAAGATAGAACTGTCTTGCCTGTTCAAGCATCTCAGTAACAACATTACCTTTGTTGTTAATTGCATCTTCTTTTTTCTTGGTAATTTCGTCACTGCCACTGCAAGAATAAATAATTGCAATTATCGAAAGTATGATTGGTAACTTAAGTAAGATTCGCCTCATGTGTTCTCTCTGGTTTTAAAATTACTTTGTCAAATTTAGCGGTTAATATATCCTTTATCAAGTGGAAAATCAAATGTTTGCTATAACTCTTCTAATAACAAAAAGTTAAGTTCTATAAAGGTATATTGCCATGTTTCTTCTTCGGATTAGTATCAACTTTTGTGCGAAGTAAATTAAATGCATTTACTAGCTTTGTCTTTGTTTCACTGGGCACAATTACATCATCTACATATCCTCTTTCGGCAGTTATGTAAGGATTTGCAAATTTATCGATGTACTCGGATAATTTTTTCTCAATCTCCTTTTCGGGATCGGATGCTTTTGCAATTTCTTTTTTAAAGATGATCTCAACTGCACCTTTCGGACCCATTACTGCAATCTCTGCTGAAGGCCACGCAAAGTTAAAATCACCTCTGATGTGCTTGGAGTTCATAACATCATACGCTCCTCCATACGCCTTTCTGACTATGACTGTAACTTTCGGAACAGTAGCTTCACTGAAAGCATACAATAATTTAGCTCCATGACGGATTATTCCATTCCATTCTTGCTCGGTACCCGGTAAAAATCCAGGTACATCTTCGAGAACCAGCATTGGTATATTAAAAGCATCACAAAATCTTACAAAACGTGCAGCTTTAGTTGAAGCATTTATATCTAATACTCCTGCCAGAACTGCAGGTTGATTAGCAATTACTCCAACTGCCATTCCACCCAGTCTGCAAAAACCACAGATGATATTCTCAGCGTAATACTGTTGAACCTCTAAAAATTCCTGATCATCAGCAAGCATAAAAATTATCTCTTTCATATCGTATGGCTTATTTGGATTATCAGGAATTATTTTATCAAGCCTCGGTTCCGGATTAAGTTTATTCTGGTCAAAAACTATTTCCGGGCTTTTGTCTCTATAGTTTAATGGAAGGTAACCAATTAGTTTTCGTACGTTCAACAGAGTTTCAATTTCATTTTCGAAGATGAAATGAGCAACTCCGCTTTTGCTTGCATGAGTTTCTGCACCTCCGAGATCTTCAAATGTTACATCTTCGTGCGTTACTGTTTTGACAACATTTGGTCCTGTGACAAACATATAGCTGGTTCGCTTCACCATAAATACAAAATCAGTTATTGCGGGTGAGTAAACCGCTCCGCCAGCACAAGGCCCAAGTATCACGGAAATCTGCGGAACAACTCCTGAAGCAAGTGTATTCAGAAGGAAAATATCAGCGTAACCTCCAAGACTTACGACACCTTCCTGGATTCTCGCACCACCTGAATCATTTAATCCAATAACCGGAATACCAGCTTTCATTGCCATCTTCATCACTTTTACAATCTTCTCAGCGTGTGCTTCGGAAAGTGAACCGCCGAACACTGTAAAATCCTGACTGAATAATGCTATCGGTCTTCCATCAATTTTTGCAAAGCCGGTAACAACTCCATCACCGGGATAATGCTGTTTATCAAGACCAAAATCTCTTGCCCGATGTTTTACAAACATATCGACTTCTTCAAAACTTCCTTCATCAACCAGCAATTCAATTCGTTCACGCGCTGTGAGCTTACCTTTTTCGTGCTGGCTTTTTATTCTTTCCTCACCTCCACCAAGTTTAGCTTCTTCTTTTAATTTTAACAGCTTGTCAATTTTTTCTTTCATCACAAAGTCCACGAATTAATTCTGAAATGTTTTGCTATACCAGAAAAGGATTATTCTGTTTTTCATATCCAATTGTACTTGGGTCACCATGTCCCGGATAAATTACAACATCATCATCAAGTAGAAATAATTTTTCCTGAATTGAATTAAGTAAAGTTTCATAGTTTCCGCCCCAAAGATCAGTTCTGCCGATACTTTCATTAAATAATACATCACCGGTAATACAGATTTTTTCTTTTTGGAGATAAATACAGTATTCACCTGGTGTGTGTCCGGGTGTAAAGATAAATTTAAGTATCGATTCACCTATTGCAATTTCCGTTTGTTCTGTAATCAGCTTATCCGGCTTTGGTGGTTGTTCAAGATTTATATCAAACATTTGTGCCTGCTGCTGAGCATGTTCAAGCAATGGAATATCGAGTTCAGGTGCGTAGTAAACAGGATTATATTTTTCTTTTATAAATCTGCATCCAAGAATATGGTCGATATGGCAATGAGTGTTAATCAAAAATTTTATCTGCAAATTATTTGATGAAATAAAATTGATAAGTTCATCATCCTCTGTTGGTGATGAATTTCCCGGATCAACAATAGCAGCCTCACAAGTTTCTTCATCCCAAATTATAATTGTGTTCTCTGAGAATAAATTGAACGTAAATACTTTCACCTTCAACATATTATTTACTGAATCCCTTTTTTATTCTTGCAGGAGATTTTTTTATGAATGAATTGAAGTTATCACTTGTTTCTTCAATTGAATCACCACCAAACTTTTCAAGAAAATGCTTTGCAATTACCCAGGATAATGCACTTTCAGAAATGACAGAACATGCAGGTACTGCAGTGAAATCACTTCGTTCGTAGCGTGACTTGATTTTTTTCTTTGTGCTCAGATCAATGCTTGATAGAGGTTTTGCCAGAGTTGAAATTGGTTTCATAGCAGCTCTTACTACAATAGGCAACCCGTCAGAAATTCCACCTTCAATTCCTCCGGCGAAGTTTGTTTTTCTTGAGAAGGTTTTGTCTTTAAAAATAATTTCATCGTGAACTTTTGAACCTGTCATTTCAGCACTTTCAAATCCAATTCCGATTTCAACACCCTTAACTGCATTTATTGACATCATATTGAAAGCAATATCCGCATCAAGCTTTCTGTCAAAATGCATAAAACTTCCTAACCCAACAGGGACACCTGTCGCGATAGTTATAAAAGTGCCTCCGAGAGTATCTCCGTTTTTCTTAATTGATTTTATTTTTTTTATGATTTTATTTTCTTGAATATTGTCAAGAACCCTGACTGAACTTTTATCCGCCTTTTCTGATATTTCTGCTGCAGATTTTTTTAATGGATATTTATTCTGAAGTAATTTGTTATAATAATCCTGCGTTGAGTAGATCCCTCCAATACTCTCAACAAAACTTCCGATGTGAATACCAAAATGCTCAAGAAATAGTCTCGCAACCGAACCAGCAGCTACTCTTGCTGCAGTTTCCCGGGCACTTGAACGTTCGATAGAATTTCTGATATCATCAAAATTATGTTTAGTAATCCCAACCAAATCAGCGTGACCGGGACGTGGAATTGTAATTTTGTCAACTGATCCAGAAATTTTATTAATATTCATAATTTCCTGCCAGTTCACCCAATCTTTATTTTCAATTAAGAATGAAATTGGAGAACCGATAGTTTTTCCGAATCGAATACCACTTAATATTTGAACAGAGTCCGATTCAATTTTCATTCTCGCACCACGGCCATATCCGCTTTGTCTTCGCTTTAACTGCTGATTAATGTAATCTGCATTGATTGGAAGATTTGAGGGAAATCCTTCAACAATTGTTACAAGTGCTTTACCGTGTGATTCGCCGGCAGTAAGAAATCTGATCATTGATTTTTTAATATTAGTTTACTGACAAATATAAAAAAAACGTCCCGATAAAAATCGGGACGCACATAAATCATCTATTCTTTAATTGGTTATTCAGGTATTTCAATACCAACAAACCTGTTGTTGCCTTCTCTGTCAACGACTTTTAAAAGTAAAGCTGAGCCTTTCTTTCTGTCAACGATATCTTTGAAATCTTCCACATTGCTTACTTTTTCTTTATCTGCCTCGGTAATTACCAAACCTGAAAATAATCTCTGGTCTTCAGCTTTGCTGAATGGCTTTACTTCCGTAATTAGTACACCTGAGCTGAGTTTAAAATCTGTCCTATCTTTTTCAGTAAGATTTTTAACAGTCAAGCCTAGGTTATCAAATTTAGCTGTTGATGATCCAGACTCTTTTTTCTCTTTTGAATCATTGTTATCGGATACCGGTTCTGTCTTAATATCTTCATCGCGAGCTTTGAGTGTTACTTTTCTATCTAGAGTTTTACCATCTCTGAATATTTTCAGATTAACAGTAGTTCCTGCTGTTAATGAAGCCACATAACTCTGAAGTTCATTTGGTTTGTTAACTTCCCTTCCATCAATTTCAAGAATAATATCTCCAGCCTTTAAGTCAGCTTTCGAAGCAGCACCATCTTCAACGATACCTTGAATTATTATTCCCTTTGGTTTATCCATTCCAAGAGATTTTGCAATTGCGTTATCAACTTCACCAATGTTAATTCCAATATAACCTCTGCTAACTTTTCCATGTGCGATCAAATCCTGCGCAACGGCTTTTGCCAGATTTATTGGTATCGCAAATCCATAACCTATGTAAGTTCCACCACCGCCAGCTGCAATTGCTGAATTAATTCCAATTACTGAGCCTGACAGATCAACGAGTGCTCCACCACTGTTGCCGGGATTTATGGCGGCATCAGTCTGAATAAAGTTTTCAACACCATAACTATCACGGATTAATCCGAGCTGTCCGCGACCTATTGCACTTACAATACCAGCAGTAACTGTTGAACTAAGAGAAAGTGGATTCCCAATAGCCATAACCCATTGACCAACTTTTAAGTTATCTGAATTACCCAAAAATGCTACTGGCAAATTGTCCTCTTCAATTTTAACCACTGCAAGATCTGTAAGTGGATCTGTTCCAACCACAACTGCATCGAACTGTCTTTTATCTGAAAGTCCAACAGTAACTTTACTTGCATTTTCAACGACATGGTTATTAGTAACGATGTAACCATCCTCTGAAATAATTATTCCGCTTCCGGAACCCTTCTGCTCTTTAGGCATATCTTTAAACGGAAAGAAGAACCAATCACTGTGTGGATTTTCTCTTTCGGAAACCACAGCGATTTGAACTATCGCCGGAGTAACTTTTTCTGCTACTTCAATGAAGGCCTGACTAAATGATGAAGCATCTGCATCCAATTTTACTGGTGGTTCAGAAGCACCAAGATTTATATCTGCAAGTCCAGGCCGTACTAAACCAAATCCTGATACGAGAATGGCACCGAACAATATCCCAATGAATAATAGCGTCAGTGCACCAACGATTCCTTTTATTTTCATTTTTTCTCCCAATGAATTTACATTAAATAATTTTTCCTGATTATTTCAGGATAGTAGAAATAATCCTATACTACCTCTCATTAAACAGTTTTATTGAACTAAGACCTTTGAAACCTGACAAATGATATTTTAAATGACTTTCCATAAAATTTATTGCTTTACGTCTTATTAGATTACCAAAATTATCAGCCGATTCATTGTTTTTTAGACATTTTAAATACTCCAAAAGTTCCAAATTTACATCATAAATATCAACCACTGATTTTCTACATTCACCACAAATCAATCCTTTTTCAAAATTATAGAACAATTTTTCGTTGAATTTAGTTTTACCGCAGATTGCACAGGCATCGATCTGAATTTCAAATCCGGTCTCTTTAAGAATAAAAAGAAAAAACCTGCCAAAGCTGATTTCTGGTGCTTCATCACCCGTATTTAACCGCGAAAGTATTCTGGTTGTAGCCTTGAAAATTTTTTTATTCACCTCTGAATCTGCCAGGATATACTTGACAAGCTCAATTACTGCCAGTGCGTATTCTATTCTGTCAATATCACTTTTAATCCGCTGGTAATGTTCAATCAGATCAGCTTGCGAGAGTAATTGAATTTCTCTTGATTCCTTTTTGTAGAAAACAATCGAAAGGTAATTCAGGGGGTCAACAATTTTTCCATACTTTGATTTTGGTGATCTTGCCCCTTTAACAATGAGACTTACTTTACCATAATCTTCGGTAAATAATGACACGATACTACTTGTATCGCCATAGTTCATCTTGCTCAGAACTACGGCTTCCGTTTTAAGGATTTCACTCATCGGATGAAGTTGTATGGAAAAGTAAATAAACCTTCTTCTGTTATAATTCCTGAAATAAGATGGGCGGGAGTTACATCAAAAGCAGGAGTGAATGCATCAAAATTTTCGGATGCGATAAGCACATCATTTATATAAAAGAGTTCTTTCTTATTTCTGTACTCGATTACTATTTCTTTTCCTGATGGAATTTTTCTATCAATAGTTGTAGAAGGTGCTGCGATGTAAAATGGAATATTATGAAAGTTAGCAAGTATAGCCAGATTGTATGTACCAATTTTATTAGCAGAATCACCGTTGAGCGCAATCCGGTCAGCACCTGTTATTACAAGATCAACTTTTCCTTGTTTCATCAGTTCAGCAGCAGATGAATCTGTCTGCATTGTAAATGGAATCCCGCTCCTGTCGAGTTCGAAAGTTGTTAGTCGTAAACCCTGCATCAAAGGTCTGGTTTCATCTGCAAAAACATGGTTTACTAATCCGTTTTCAAAAGCAGTTTTTATAATTCCGAAAGCAGTACCAAGTCCGCCGGTTGCAAGCTTTCCTGTGTTGCAGTGAGTCAGCACATTTGATATCTGTTTGAACAGACTCAAGCCGTTCCTTCCAATACGCAAACAAAATTCTTCGTCTTTCTTATGAATTTCAATTGCCTTTGATTTTAAAATCTCGTATGCAGAAGTTTTATCCGTAATGTTCTCAAACGCTGCTTTCATTTCATCTAATGCTTGAAACAAATTAACTGCAGTTGGTCTTGTTTCAGCTAATCGTTTATAAGCAGAATTAAATTTATGTTCAATGTCAGATTTGATATTCTTTAGTGAGAGAGCAAGCGCGTAGGCAGCAGCGATTCCAATTAATGGTGCGCCTCGAACTTCCAGTTTCTCAATTGCTTCGGCAATTCGAATGTAATCATCAGTCTCAATATAATTTTCTTCGAGTGGAAGTTTTGTCTGATCGAGAAACGTCAGCTTATCCTGCTCTCCATAGGAGTCCTTATGGACAAATCTTACGGAAAAGTACTCAGTTGGTTTCATCAAAGGTGGATAATTTCTTGAATTCTCTGAACCGATCCTGTATTTGAAGATAGGATAAATCTTCTAAAGCTTTCGTGCTGAATTTTTCGACACAGAATGAAGCCATTGCGCTGCCGTATATCACTGCTCTTTTTATATTATCAGAATCGAGTTCTCTTGTTTTATGTAAATAGCCGATGAATCCACCAGCAAAAGTATCACCGGCACCGGTTGGATCTAAAATTATTTCCATTGGATATGCAGGCGCAGAAAATATTGTGTCTTCTGTAAACAGCATTGCACCGTGCTCGCCTTTTTTGATGATCAGAATTTCGGGACCCATCTGACGAATTTGTCTTGCAGCTTTTATCAGGTTCGGTTCTTCAGTAAGCATTCTTGCTTCTGAATCATTCAGGATAAAAACATTTACACGCTTTAATAATTTTATCAAATCCTGTTTCATTAAGTTTATCCATAAGTTCATTGTATCGCAGACAACAAATTGCGGATCCGAAACCTGGTCGAGCACTTTCATTTGAAGAATTGGATCAATATTGCCAAGGCAGATATATTTTGCTTTTCTGAATTTTTCGGGAATTATTGGATTGAAATTTTGAAATGCATTCAACTCAGTGAATAATGTATCACGGACATTCAAATCGTAGTGATACTTCCCTCCCCATCGAAATGTTTTTTCGCCTTCGATTATTTGCAAGCCTTCAAGTCCGATGTTATGCTGTTCAAGCATATCGATATATTTTTTAGGAAAATCATTCCCAACGACACCAATTAACTCGACCGGAGCGGAGAAGTAACTTGCAGCAAGTGAAATGTAGGTGGCTGAACCTCCAAGAGCGTCATCTATTTTGTCAAACGGAGTTTCAACGGAATCTAAAGCAACAGAACCAACAACGAGCAAACTCAAAGCAATCCTTAAATTTTATTATGAAATGATGCGAAAATTAATCAATTGATGTTTTAATACATAATTGGAGGAGTACAAATGCAAGTTAGTCACTCAATTTTAATTTCAACAAAGTGGAAGAAACTTTTTTCGTTCAGAAAATAATCTTCAATTATCTGCACCGCTTTACGCTGACCTTCCCACGCAAGAAATCTCTGTGCTGTCGATTTATCAACCCATTGATATTCTGTGTGTTCTTTACTCAATTTAATTTCATCCGCTTCAACTCTCGCTGCGAACACGGGAAGCAGACAGATGTATTCATCTTTCGGTTCGTAGAAAGAATTTACTGTTGGTGCAACCCAAAGCTGAACAGGAACCAATCCTGTTTCTTCCTTAATTTCTCTCAACGCAGTCTGATAAGCTTTTTCATTTTGTTTTATTTTGCCAGTTACCATTTGCCACAAACCGGGATAAGGCTGCCCTTCAGATCTTTTCAGGAGGAGAAATTCAATTTTACTTCCTGTAGTTTTGAAAATATGTGCTTCAATCAATGTCGATACTATATTCATAATTATTCCTTTGAAAACAATTTTCTAAATTATTTATTAACGTCTTCAAATTAAGATTGAATGATTGATTGAATAGATTGAACAAATCAATTTTTACTCACTCATTCAGCCAATCAACCAATCAAACAATCGGTATTACTTGGGCTCAGAAATACGCTCTCGCTTCAGCTCTTGCTGTGTGAACAACTCTGCTTTCACCCTGCAATCTTCCGTCATAACCGACTGTAGTTTGCAAGAACGATGCAATCCTGTAATCAAAATTCAAACGCCAATAATAATTCTTCCCTATCTGATTTCCATTAAGCATCTCATAGGGAATTATATTTTCCAATGTATTTACTATCAACTCGGTTCTTTCAATTTCAATTCTTAATCTTCCTGTTTGTGCAAAAGAAAGATTAAATCTGCCAAGCTGTGAATTCAAATCAATTACCGTCGGCGATTCAGGAAAATTATCTTCGCTTTTTCCGACTTTAATTTTAAAGCCCACTTCAACATTTCCAACCGGTCGATATGAAAAATCTGTTGTGATATTATTGTCCAATATCTGCCTGTTTCTTGTTGACGGCTCAGGTGCCGAAACGTCGTCAGTCAAATTAACAAAATCAGTTTGATTGCTGACTTCTTTGATCATTTTAAACCTGATCCTTAAACTCCTTTCCCTGTTGTAACCGTTCTCAACACCGGTATTAAACTCACTCATTGCTAATCTCTGCGAATACCTGAATCTGAAAGAAAGATCCTGCCTGTTTTCATTTATAAAAATATCCTGCTGAAAAAAGTTTGCTCCACGAATCGTAACGCCTTCCTGCTGAAAAAAATTAAGCTGAAGCAAATAGATTTTTGAAAGGTCTTCCTCACGGGTAATCTCTTCAATTCTCCATGATGTTTCAGTAGATAGCGGTTCGAGAACTGTACCGATAAAAGTATTCTTATCAAATATATCAGCGTATTGAATTTTCCATCGTGTATTTGTCTTCAGATTTATGACAGGAAAAAGTTCATCAGTTGGAAACGTAATGAGTACATAATCACCATCAAAAAGTGTTGGTTCAAATTCAGTATCATCGGCTATTCCATTATTATTCAAATCACCGAGGAATTTATAATTACCTGTTCCCTGCTCCACACGCACAAATATTTTTTCGAGCCTGGCTTGCTTTTCCGTTGACACTTCATAGTAAAGATCTCCGTTGAGGATATTTTCCCAAAAAGCAAACTTCGATTGTGATCTGACAAGCAGTTGTTCCGTATCCAGATAACCAAATTGCTTGTAAGTCTCTGAATAATTTTTATTCCTGATCGTCAGATTTAAAGTTGTTGATACTTCCTCAATTCCTCTGTAAGCGAGATCGTAAATCTGTGCTCGCGCAATTGATTCTTTTGCCATATTTCCAGCCAGAGGTAAATAATCATCACGACGCGAATATTTTGCTGTGAAGCTGAATCCCTCAATCTCAAGAAGCTGCAGATATGGATTCAGTTCATAATACTCAAGACTTCCAGCAATCAGTGAATCTTTGTTTGCTCCATAACCTTTTTTGTTTTCAGCGAGATAATTGAATCCCGGTTTTATCAGATTCCAGAAAATATAATGAGCATCACCTGCGTGACGCCACCAATCAGTTGTGTTATTTTGATTTTTTGTGTCAACATAGTCGAGATTATAGAAAATGTTGTATGTGGTTTGGTCAAAAAACCTGATTGCATTGTTATATCTGTTTGACTGAAACAAATCTCCTCTTTTCAGAAATCCTGCCAATGAAGTGATGCTCAACTGCTCAATCGGAATGAGATTTAAACGAGCTTCTCTAAATTGCTCATCTTCCTGTGTCGATGAACCTGAAGTGTTGTATATCCGGTCAAACTCAACTTCGTTGAACCTGTCAGTTGAAGTAAATTTTTTGTTGATGAATCTTTCTTTGTAGGAAAAATCCTGCCTTGCCAAGATTAAGCGAACCGAGACTTATATTCGATGGAAGAACTTTTAGAGAAACATTTGCCGCGTAACCATAATTATCTCCGTCATCAAGATTTGAAAACCTGTTTTTGTCCCAGAGACTTCCCGCATATTCCATATCAAGCTGAACATTTTCCAAAGGTGCAATTGATGTGGTTAAATTTCCCAACTGCTTTAACTGTGGAAGCGGAAGAAAGATTACAGGTAAATAACCTCCCTGCTTAATTCCAACGAAGCGAAACTGTCCAAGTGCTTCACGAATATAATCACCGTTTCCTTCACCGACATAACTGAATGAAACATTGTATACAGAAAGAGTATCTCCCGGGTTATACAAGTAGTAAGTAAACAATTCATTATTTATCAGAGTGTCAACTGCCTGGTAAATGCCTCTTCTAATTCCTAGTGAATCCAATGCTGCTATTGATACTCCGGACTTCACTGCATTAAGAGGATCATCACCTGCCTGCTCAAGTATTTGTTTGTCTTCTTCGGACAAAGCAAAATCGATTGGGGCATCCTGGTCATCGCCTTCCTGCAAATACTGGAATGCAATTTTCATTTCATCATTTATGAATAACGATTGTCCGCCTGTACCGAAAAAATTCCTGGAATATTTCCGGTCAGTGTATTCAAAATCGACTGCAATCCTGCTGGCATTTGTAATTAATCTTTTGGGAGTGAAAGTTATTGTTGCGTTCGAGTATTCGATTATGTAATCGTTATTTTCACCGCGAACCATTTCAATTCCATCCAGGTAAACTCTCTCAGTTCCGGCGAGTACGACAATATCTTTCTCTCCACTCAAACCAGTCAGGTTATAAGGACCCTGGACTTCATCTGTTCCGTTGAAATTAATTGAATTGAATTTTCCACGCTGTCCCGCAACTGCAACATAACCCTGGTGCGGATTGAAGTTCACAGTTCCCATCAACCCCTGAAGCTTACGGTTGATAACACCAAACTCACCATTCCGGTTTGTTAAAGTATAATCACCAAAAGTTCCTGTAGCATTCTGATGTTTTATCTGGATGAATACATTGTCAACTTCCTCAAGCCGTTCAGTGTTTCCTTCCGGCTGGATGGGAGTGTTCTGGTCAGTCAACGCTGCAACAATTTCAATGTCTTCAGTCAAGTTTCCGGATAGCTGAAGACGCAATCCGCTGTTGAGTGAAAAATCCTTTGTTGTTCCGACTGTGAATCCTCTTATCAACGTTCCACTTTTCTGCATGCCCGGACCAAAAATATCTTCCGGGGTAAATCCTCCTCCTTCAGTCTGAACAACCTGCAGAGTATCACCGCGTCTTTCATCGTACTTGAGCACTAACGAACGTTTTTTATACTCCTTCTTCAAACCGATTTTAATTGTTTCGTATGTAATTATCAAAGTATCGAAGATTGAATACGGCAAAGTATCGGACAAAGTAAACGTTGCTGCTGAATATGAAAAATTATAATCCGTAAATCTTTCGAGAATACGGTTACGCAGCTCAATCTTTTCAGAGAAAGGAATAATTGAAACGCTGGATATATTATAAAGGTTATTAAAATTGATCGGGATTGTGTCGCTGATAGAGATAGTATTATACTGATTCTGAGCTAATACTTCAGGTAAAGCAGGGATTAACAGGAATAATATGACGATGCGAAGATTGCTTAATTTCAAAAGCGAAACAAGGATTTTGATTTTGAAATGTAAATTTAAGCAGCGCTATTATCAAGTCCATATTGAAAGTATGGAGATTATGTAATTACAAATGAGTTGATAAAATGGTTGATTTTAGAACAGGCAAGACCTAAGTTTGAGGTGCAACTATTAATACAACTTGCCAATTATGGTTTTTCGTTTACGGGAGAACGATGAAATCCTGCAGAGAGAATATGGAGTAGATTATTATCCAGCAAACACAAGGATGATATATATGCACAACATATTTTCAAATATTTACTTTTTAGCTAAAAATAAAAGAAACTGGAACTTAGATATGCAACTGCACGCATATCTACGTTCTCTAACTAATAATTCCGTGCAGTATAAGTAATAGTTAGGTTGCTAAAAAAATGTAGGTGGTATATGAAAAAATATCTTATTCTTTCAGCATTTATTCTAATAATTTTCTTTTATGGTTGCGATGGATTATTAGCAGTGCGTGGATATGTGATTAATGATAGATCTATTAAGTCGCACATTGTTGCAGATAGTCTGTTTAATTCGCTCCATTTATCAGACGGTATTGAAGGAGCGTTTATTCTGATTGATCCAAACGTTCAAGATTCATTATTCAATAGGGAAAACATTAAACGATATGGATTTGTAACATTTAGTGATAGTATTGGATATTTTGAATATCAATCAACAGTACCACCTGGAAAATGGGATGCAGGTATTGTAGTTTCAAAAAATGGTTACGTAAACGATACGATTTATTTTAATTCTAATACACGTGAATCTTATTGGTCAAACTTTGTTATCAGTCTTAAAAAAAATAATTAGAGTAACAACCTAACCCGTGCCTCAAGCCGAAAGCATTTTCGCATTTGGCATTTGTGCGGTTTAAAAAGTAGTTGCTCCGTGTAATCTTTCTGGGTAAAGGTTATACTGTTAAAAAAGTTTGTTCTAATTGTTAATTATATATTGTTAATTAAACATTGTTGTGTGGGGCTTCGGCTTAGGCACAACGCCGTTATATAAATCTATAATTTACTCATACCTCAACGCTTCAATAGGATCAAGGTTAGCGGCTTTGTAAGCGGGATAAGTTCCGAAGATAAGTCCTACAACTACACACATTGAAATACCGATTACTACCCAGTCATAAGGAATTGCCATTTCTGCATTTAGGAAGCCACCAAAAAAATTACCGACTCCGATACCTATTGCAATTCCGATTATTCCTCCAATAAGACAAAGTATTATCGCTTCAATTAAAAATTGTATCAGTATGCTTGAATTCCTCGCACCGATTGCTTTTCTTATACCTATTTCACGCGTTCGTTCTGTAACAGAGACAAGCATAATATTCATTATACCAACACCAGCGGCAATTAATGCAACAAGAGAAACTGCAAGTGCACCAATTTTAATCGGTCCGGTTATGTCATTCACCTGACCGATGAGCGACTCATTACTGAAAACTTCAAAATCATTCTCTTCGTTTGGTCCAATCTTTCGTACCATCCTCATATAGCCGATTGCAGATTCAATTGTGCGTTGATAATCTTCCTGGCTGTTTGCCATTACAGTAATATCAACAGTCTCGGCTCTCTTTCCATAAATTGTCTGGAATGTTGTAATTGGAAGGACAACATAATTATCTACTGTCTGCCCGAAGAAATCTGGTTTTTTCTTCAGCGTACCGATAACTCTCAATGGATATCCGTCGAGTTTGATTATCTGTCCAACCGGCTCCATATCATAAAGAAGTTTTTCAACGACAAAATTTCCAAGCACACAAACATTTGTTGAATATTCAATCTCGTTGCTTCTGAATTCCCGTCCGTCTTCGATTTCAAGATTGAGTGAAGCATAAACTCCTTCAGTTACTCCAACAACGTAGGTATTTGGGTTAGTCTCCCTGTTTCCGTACTTAATAATCTTCCCTCCGACACCCTGGTAAGCACCAACAGTCTTTGCGTCTTTCATCATTTCTTCAAAACGATAAAATTCTTCCAATGTTATGTCTTTTCTATTCCTGTACTTTTGATGTTCTTCGTGACCACCTGTCTGGATTGGAGGCCATTTCTGTATTTGAAAAGTATTTTTACTGAGGAATTGAAAACCCTCACTGATAGTATTCTGAAGCATCGTAACGATTGTCATCACAACAATTATTGAAAATATTCCAACAACAACTCCAAGAACAGTAAGGAGAGTTCGCAGACGATTAGTTTTAAGTGATTGGAGTGCAAGAAAGAAAAGCTGACTGAAGCGCATTATTTCCCCGAAATAGAAATCTGATTAATTTAAATTTATTTCTAATGCAAAATAATATTTAAGGACAAATTAACCTCTGCCTTTTATGAAGTTGTAGCACAACTAATGTTTTCTCGATACTTTTTCTGATATCATCAGAAAAAACTCGAAAACCAATCACGAAAAAGGTTCTCGAGTAATGAAATGTATCGAGAGAACCTTTTGAGAAAACTCCGAGGGAATGAGGTCACTCGTATCTCAGCGCTTCAATCGGATCAAGATTAGCGGCTTTATATGCCGGGTATGTTCCGAAGATAAGTCCGACTATTACACACATGGTTATCCCGATGACGACCCAATCGTATGGAATTGCCATTTGTGCAGTAAGAAAACTTCCCGCAAAATTTCCGACACCGATACCAAATGCAATACCCGCAATTCCTCCCACAACGCAAAGTATTACTGCTTCAATCAGGAATTGTATAAGTATGCTTGACTTCCTTGCACCGATTGCTTTCCGTATTCCAATTTCTTTTGTACGTTCAGTTACTGATACTAGCATAATATTCATAATTCCAACTCCGGCGGCAATCAATGCAACAAGTGAAACAGCCAGTGCACCAATCTTAATCGGGCCGGTAATAGTATTAACCTGTGTTATCATTGATTCATTGCTGAAAATGTAAAAATCATCAGGTTCACCTACAGGTACTTTTCTAATCTTTCTAAAATGACCGATAGCTGCCTCGATAACATCGTTGTAAGTTTCCTTACTTGGTGCGGTAACGGTGATGTTTACACTTCCCCTATATTTACCATAAATTGACTGCCAGGTAGTTATAGGCATAACAATGTAGTTGTCTCTGCTTTCTCCGAACATTGCTGGTTGTGCCTGTAATACACCGATGACTTTTAGAGGCTGGTTGTCAACTCTGACTGTTTGCCCTATAGGATTTAGATTAGGAAATATTTTATCAACTACTTCCGGACCGAGCAGACAAACGTTTGCGGAGTATTCAACATCATTCTCTCTTAAATCTCTGCCGTAATCAACATTCCAATCGTTTGTACGCATTGCATCAACAGTGGCACCGGCAACACTAATGTTCGGATTTGTTTCAAGATTACCGAACTTCACAATTTTTCCAAACCGCCATTGCTCTGCACCAACGTATTGTGCAGATGTGAGTAATTCTCTTAATCGTAAAGCTTCATCAATCGTAATATCTTTTCTGTTCCTGTCACTGCGATTATGACCCGGACCCTGCATTGGTTCATGCTTTTGTATCTGGAAAGTATTTTTGCTCAGCATTGATAAGCCATCTTCAATGCTGTTTTGAAGCATTGTAATGATGGTCATAATAACAATAATGGAAAATATTCCAACTACAACACCAAGAATAGTAAGCGAAGTTCTAAGCTTGTTATTGATGATTGATTGAACGGCGATTTGGGTGAGCTGGTTAATTTTCATTTACTCATACCTCAATGATTCAACTGGATCTAATTTAGATGCCTGATAAGCCGGTGCGAATCCCGAAAGAATTCCAGTAATAGCTGACACACCGATTGCGATTATCACAGCATCAACTTGAACTGATGTGGGAAAATATTGATTCAAAGCCATGCTTCCCAGGATTGCGGCGATCAGTCCTGCTATGCCACCAAGTAAACAGATAGCTGACGACTCCAATAAAAATTGAGTGAGTATGGTTCTTTTCTTTGCACCGATTGCTTTCCGTATCCCAATTTCTTTTGTTCTTTCACGGACCGAGACAAACATAATATTCATAATTCCGATTGCACCAACAAAGAGAGATAAACCGGTTATGATTAGTCCTGCAATCTGTATTACACCAACAACCGAATTGTATTCAGCCATTAATCCTTCCTGCTGATTTATAGAGAAATCATTTTCTTCATCATACTTAAGTCCTCTCACTTTCCTCATAACACCTTCAGCTTCAGCTTTTGTTTCTTCGAGCAATGCAGGATTAGGCGCACGAACGTTGAATGTTACAGTTCCTCTATGTTCTGCAATAAAGTTTTAAATATCGTTCCAATGGGAATAAATACCTGGTTATCGGGATTGAATGGTCCAAGAATAAAGCTTCCCTGCTCAGCTAAAATTCCCACGACTTTAAAGTTTGCATTTCCGATTTTAATTGTTTTATCAAGACCATCACCTCTCGGGAAAAGTTTTTTGAAATTTCACTTCCAATTACAGCAACCTGTCTTGATGCATTGCTTTCAACTTCATTATAAAATCTTCCCTGATCAAATGTGAAGTTAGTTGTTTTAACATAATCCGCATTTGAACCGTTGAGAAAGACGCCGTCAACTCTTTTATCCCCTATTTTAACAGTCTGTTGAGAGTTAATGACAGGTGCAACGGCTAATGGAAGCTTTGCGAGAGATTTAAAATGTTCATAGTCTGCCATCGTAATACTTTTACGGTTACGCAGCTTCCACCATTCTTCATTTGAGAACCACGCCCATTTATCAATATACAATACATCCGAACCTAAAGCACTGATACCATCCTGGAAGGAATTATCAATTCCTTTAATTGCAGTTGACATAAGTACAACCACAGTAATTCCAATAAAGATACCGAGCATTGTAAGTGAAGTCCGAACCTTATTGGCTTTAAGTGCACGAAAGGCAATCAGCAATCCTTCTTTCAGTTCAAAAAGTATGAATCTCATATAATAACCTGTTCGCTTTTATTGTTCAATAAAATTAAAACATCACCCGCCGAAATCAACGTATAATTCTTTCCCAAAAAATAAATTTCAATCATCAGCTTAAAGTAGCTTGTCTGGGTTTAGGGATATATCTGTTTTGTACAGTTTCATCTTTTTCAATAAGACCATCTTTCAGTCTGATAATTCGTGCAGCATGTTCAGCAATGTATTCTTCGTGAGTTACAAGAATTATTGTATTGCCTTTTTGGTGAATCTCGTTGAATAAATGCATTATTTCTTCGCCTGTTTTAGAATCGAGGTTTCCTGTCGGCTCGTCTGCTAGTATAATTGAAGGATTTGTTACCAGGGCTCTGGCAACTGCGACACGCTGTCTTTGTCCGCCTGAAAGTTCATTTGGTTTGTGGTGAACTCTGTCTCCAAGTCCAACATCAACTAAAGCTTTGAGTGCTTTCTCCCTTCTTTCATGGTATGAAACACCTGCATAAATTAATGGAAGCTCGACATTGTGGAGCGCATCAGATCTTGGAAGAAGATTAAATGTCTGGAAGACAAATCCGATTTCCTTATTTCTTATCCTTGCAAGTTCATTATCATTCATCTCGCTAACATTTACTCCGTTAAATTCATACTTGCCGGAAGTTGGTGTATCGAGACATCCAAGCATATTCATAAGTGTAGATTTACCAGAACCTGATGGACCCATGATAGCAACGTACTCATTTTTATCAATCCTGAGTGAAACATCGCGAAGAGCATGAACTTCCTCCAATCCAACCTGGTAAATTTTAGCAATATGTTCTATGTTAATAATGTTCATTTTACTTCCTGGATTGGTTAGTTTTCTTCGTCGGCAACCATTTCCTGGTTCCCTTCTCCACCTTTTTTATCTTCAACTCTTACTATAGAATCATCTTCCAATTCGCGTGAAATAGCACGGTAACTTCCTGAGATTACTTCGTCTCCTTCTTTTAATCCACTTTTAATTTCGAGATAATTGTCATCACTGATACCCGTTTCAACCACAACCATTTTTGCTTTTCCATTGTTAGCAAGAAATACCACTTCCTTTGGCTTATTCATCTTAGGCATTTGTCCATTTCCACTCTCAGATTTTTCAACCTTTGTTGTATCTTTTTCTTCAGGAATATTTGTTCTCGCAGTAACACTCTGGATCGGTACACTGATTACATCTTTAACCGTTTCTGTTTCAATGTCAGCATTACAGGACATACCGGGACGAAGATTAGGATCAAGGTCTATCAAATTGATCTTAACGGAAAAATTCACAACCTGTTCCTGAGTTCCAAATCCAGTAGCTTTTGCACTATTGCCTATTTCTACTACGGTTCCATGAAAAATTTTATCACCAAAGGCGTCGATTTTTACATTTGCCGTATCACCTACTGAAACAAGAACAACATCATTTTCATCAACGTCAACTACTGCCTGCATTTTGCTAAGATCTGCGACGGTCATAATATTTGTTCCTTGGCTGAAACCGCTTCCGAGAACTCTCTCAGCAAGTTCAACATTGAGCTGAGTTACAATACCATCCATTGGAGCATAAATTGTTGTTTTATACAAAGTCTCAAGAACTTCCCGCAACTGGGCTTTGCTTTGAAGAACATTTGCTGCTGCTGCATCATAAGAAGCTTTTGAAGTAAGATAATTTGTTTCTGCGGCTTCCAATTCAGACTGGCTTGCGAGACCTTTGCTGTGAAGTTCTTTAACACGATCATACTCGAGCTCAACTCTTTTCAATTCAGCATCACGCATTTGCTGTGTTGCTTCTGCCGATTTGAGATTAGCTTCAAGTCTATCCTTCTGAGCCATGTATTGATCGCCTTTAATCTTAATTAAAAGCTGACCTTTTTTTACGATGTCTCCTTCTTTTACAGGAAGGCTGATAATCTCTCCGGTTACTTCCGGAGTGATCACAACTTTAAATTCTGGATCGATCGTTCCGGTAGCTGTTACAGTTTGAGTAATGCTCCGCTTAGCAACTTTTCAGTCTGCACCAGAATAATATTTTCCTTGCTGCCACCCGCTAAGGCAACGATTACCAGGATGAGAACAAGAAGACCCAATCCACCAAATATGAATAGTTTCTTCTTTGATTTTTTTCTTTTTCCGTTTGCCATTCTATTTATCTCCTAAGAAAGTCTATTGTTGTTCATAAATTTTATAATCCAAAATGCCGAGGTAATACCTCATCTGCTGGCTTTGTACGATGTACGCGAACTGAGCATTTAACAGGTTTGTGAGCGCATCAGTGTAGCGCGAATTAACTATCAATACATCAAGCAACTTGCCTGAACCGAGAGCATATTTTTCTTCTTCTATCTTCAAATTTTCTCTTGCAGCAGCAATGTTCTTTTCGCTTACAACCAATCCTTTTTGAACAGCTTGTAAATTCAGGAAGGTCGTTTTGATTTGTCGTTTTATATCTCTTTCAAGATCACTCATTTCAACTTCGCTGATTTTTGACTGAACTTCAGCGAGCTGTACTCTGTTTGTAACCGACCATCCTAAGAACAAAGGAAAGTTTAGGCTCAAACCGAAACCGAGAGTCTTTGACTGATCGAGAGTCGAAAGATTATCTGTGTAAAGTGAATAGCTGCCGTTTGCTGTTAAACTTGGCCAGTGTCCGGATTCTGCGATAGTCACCCCTTCTTTTGAACTCTCATAATTTAAAACAGCGCTCTGGTAATCGTATCTTTTATTCATTGCTTGAGTAACAAGATCTGAAATATTCTCGTAATCACTCAACAGATCAGAATTCAGGATTTCAGAATCTGTAGTTGTAAGTGAATCAGAAAAAACATATTCCTGCAGAACATCCTCACCAAGGTAGAATAATAAATCCTTCTTCGAAGTTTCTAGCTGATTTTCCGTTCTTATCAGTTCAAGTTCCGCATTACCCTTTGCAACTTCCTGCTGATAAACATCTGCAAGCGTTGCTGCGCCGAGCCTGTTTCTTTCTTTAATTGTTTCAAGATTTTTTTCATTCCATTTTAAATCAGCTTGCTTAACACGTAGAAGCTGTTCGGCATAAACTACATCGTAATACAATGACATCGTCTGGAACACAATATCCTGCTTCACTCTTTCAAGAGAGTATTGTGCAGACTGTAATTCATTTTCAGTTTTTGAAAGCTGAGCGAAATTTGCCAACCCGTCGAAAAGTGTCCAATCTGAATAAACTGAACCTCTGTAATTTCTGGAAGTTGATGTTGTGCTGACTCTTGGAACGGGAATTCCATTTATCACAACCGTACCGACTCCTTTTACATCCGATCGTGACCAATCCCAGCCGGCACTTAAACCGAGCGAAGGTAGAAAATTACCATATGCTGCCTGAACACTGGATTCATAGCCTTCAATCTGGCTTGAACTAATTATTAATGATGAATTTTTATGAAGAGCAATGCTGATTGCTTTTTCGAGTGTCAGTTTTTCCTGACTGAATGAAGAACCAGCTATAATGAATGTAAAAAAGATTATTAGAATAGATCGCATTCTTATCTCCGATTTAAATTTTTCCCTGATTGATATATTAGACAGTTAGATAACATGCAATGTTACATTATTTTATTGAATGAATAAATCCCATTGCAAAAATATTAAAGTGAATACTGCACTTATGTGATTAACATTATAAGCGGTAGTATTATTATTTATTCGGTTAATATTACTGGAACTATTTAGCTTAACCTGACTTAGTATCGGCACTAAATCGCCGCTTGAATAGCTGAGTTAAATTGCAGTATATTAGTCACAACAAATTAAAGGGATAAAAAGTGCAAACAATTTCAGGATTTTTAATTAAATCTGTAGCAATAATACTTGTGCTCACGGTTACCATACTTTCATCTGAAACATTCTCTCAGAGTAATCTCAGAATATTTGATGTGCCCGGAGGCGGTAGCGGCGGAACAACTCAAACTGATGATAGCAATGACAATTCTACACTATTGATTGTGGGCGGACTTGTTATTGCAGGCATCCTCGCTTATGCATTATTCTTTAAAGAAAAGAAAACAGAAACTGACACAACCGCTGCATTAACTTCACCCAGTTATTTAAATGTATCCAGATTGGAATCCACAGAAGAAGAATTACAGAAAGTACAGGAGCAAATTCCGGTTGATATTTATATGGATATCAGAAATGATGAAGCAGTTATAAATAACAGGATGTATCAGCTTGGTGTGCGGGTAAAATTTTAATCGATCAGTTCTGAAGCAATTCGTCTTTTGTTTTTAACAAATACTCATAGGCTTCTTCATAGTTATTTCCGATTATTCCATCGAGAATTGCTTCTTCAATTGCTGTTTTAATCTCGCCTACTTTCTTTGACGGTCCAATGTTGCAAACCTGCATTATAACATCACCACTAACCGGAGATTGGAAAGCCCGCAGTTTATCTTTTTCTTTTACCTCAAGTACTTTTTTAACGACGATTTCATAATTCTGAAGATAGCGTTCAACTTTTTCAGGATTTTTACTGGTAATATCAGCGCGGCAAAGTGTAATTAGATCATCCAGGTCATCATCAGCAGCAACAATTAACCTGCGTATTGCTGAATCGGTTACTTCATCGCTAACTAGTGCAATCGGACGAAGATGTAATCTAACGAGCTTCTCAACATATTCGAGTTTTGTCAAAGGTAATTTCATTCTTTTAAAGATTGATTTCATCATTCGTGCACCGATCTCTTCATGTCCATGGAAAGTCCAGCCAGTTCCTTCAACAAACTTTTTGGTTCTTGGTTTTGCGATATCATGGACTAGCGCAGTAAAACGAAGCCATACATCATCTGATTTAAGTGAGATGTTGTCAAGAACTTCGAGCGTATGATAGAAAACATCTTTATGATGATATTCTTCTCTTTGTTCAACTCCAACCATCTGGTAAATTTCAGGAAAGACAACCTGCATTACATGAGTATGCTGAAGCAATTTTAATCCTACCGATGGTTTCGGTGATTTCAATATTTTCAGAAACTCATCTGTCTTTCTTTCCTGTGACACTATCTCGAGACGATCCCTGTATTCTTCCGCAGCCTTTAGCACTGAATCATCCACAGTAAAATTCAATTGAGACGCAAATCGGAACGCACGCAAAATCCTGAGCGGATCATCATCAAAAGTAATTTTGGGATCAAGCGGTGTTCTTATAAGTTTATTTTCAATATCCAGCAATCCATTGTATTGATCTATTACCTCACCGAAATTATTTTTCATAATCGATACGGCGAGAGTATTGATTGTAAAATCACGTCGTGAAATGTCATCAAGAAAAGTTCCTTCAGTCACTTCCGGCTTTCTACTCGATCTTTGATATGATTCTTTTCTCGAGGCAACGAACTCGAAGTTCAGTGATTCATAAACGAAGTGTGCTGTTCCGAAAGTTTTGTAAACGACTATATCTTTTATTCCGAGCTGGTTTGCAAAGGTCTGAGCAAAATTCATTACATCGCCGATAACCAGAAAATCAATATCCTTTCCTTCCCTTCCCAGGATTAAATCTCTAACATATCCACCAACGATGTAAACCTCCACTTTCATTCTTTCAGCAAGCTCAGACGCCTGTTGAAAGAAAATATATTTTGTTATTTCAGCACTTACATTCATAAAATTAATTTAATCCAAATGTTGTCTGTTCGAGAGTCGATTCAGAATTTCTAAAAAACCATTCCGTTTTTTTATAGTTCTCTTCTGTCAGTTTAAGCAGATTATCATTCAATTTATATCGTCGTGCGAAGCCGGCCATCTTCCTTGCATTCTTAATATCAGAATTCTTCAACATATATTCAGATAGTTTTAATACTGAATAGCTGCTGATATCGTCCTTTACTACCAAATCATTTTTAAAGAATGAAAGAAAACTCTCATAACTCTCCTCTAAAGAAATACTCAAATCGATCATCAAAGGTATGGAGGAATAGTTGTACGATTTTGAATTTAGTTCCTTAAGAATCGCGTACTTGTCAAAATCACTTCCGAAAACATAAGCTTCAATTTTACCATTTTCTATTAAAGCCAGACGTGTATCAGCAAGCAATTTTAATCTTTTATTCGGATTGTTCAACGATAACGATGAGTAAAGTTCAAAGGCTTTTGCAAGTTCGGAATTTTTAACATACAGTTCAGCCAGACGGAATTTCAAATCAAATTCACTGCTGGTATTTTCAAAAGTACTCACATAAGAATTCAGATTTTGAATCGCTCTAAAGAGAGAGTCGCTATCTTCATAAATTTTAGAAAGTCCGATTACAGCACTATAGTTCTCTGCTTTGGAAAGAATATCTGCAAATATTTTTTCTGATGAATGAAATTCCTTTTGTTGATAAAGTTTCCATCCTTCGTTCAACGCTGAAGCAACGTATCTGGGACACACTTTACTAATGAGAGCTTTTCTGCCATAGTAGTAATTTGCCTGTTCCTTGTTGTATTCTACAGTGAGTGTGTCCAAAAATATTTCGTAATTGTCTGTAACCTCAGCTAAACTAGTTTTAAATGCTTCGCTGAAATTATTTGTCTTATAAAATTGTTTGACTTTTTCAATTCCAAATTGTTCAACTAAATATTGTATGAACGATCCCGAATAGATGTATGATAGACTTGAAACGCTTCCAAAAAAATTAAGATGACTGAATAAATTATTTATATCAATCTTATAGTCATTCTTATATGCAAGAGCTGCCATAAAATGAATAGTATTTTCATCATAAAAACCATCCGCAGCCTCTGCTACACCTTCAATTAAAGCTGGGTTAAATCCTGCAGCAATTTTAAATACTCCGCTACCAAAACCAGCTGTGAAGCAGTGGGCAATTTCGTGCTTTAACGTACTCTCCCATGTATCAGCAGAAACATAAATACTATTAAGCCAAGGTTTGGCAACATCAGCAGCACCCGAACCGAAGAGATTTTTTTTCTGATCGCTGTTGAAGAAAATATACGAAGTAATTTTAGTTTCAGGTTGTTCGGTAAAATATTTAGTCAAATCTGAGTAATAATATTCCTGATTAAGAACAATTAATTCTAATTCTTCCTTCCCGATATTTTTATCTGCGTATATTATGAAGTGCTTTGACTCAACTCGATTTGAAAGAGAGCTTTTTAGGCAAGAATTAGTTGTCGTGTATCCAAAAAGCGGAGAGATAAAAATGTAAAACACACCGCTGAAAAGAATTACAAGAATTAAAAATGAAGTTCTTTTATTGAATGATGCTTCTTTTCCCCACCATCTGATAAAATATTTAAGAATAAGGATGAAGAAGATCAGATTAAATACTCTGTATAAAATGAGATTGAAATCAACAGTTATGCCTTCATCGTAGATGGTACCAGGAAAATATGCGAACAGTGGATTGTATAAATAAATCTGTGGATTAAAGTAAATTTCCAGAATAGGGATAGTCAATAATATCAGCAGATAGATGAGAATAAAAAATATTAATCTAAACTTTTTAACGAAGTGAAAGCTAATCGCACCAATCGCACTTCCGATTACAACAGACGGACTAGTAATGATCAAATAAAAAAGGAGACCATCCCAGAAGGAACAAAATCCAAATACCAATGATTTGATTATTGAAATGATGAATGGAATTGAAAGCATCCACAACCATGCTTCAAAGAGTTGGCTTGTGTTAAAAAAGTTTTTTGTTTTTTCAGAGGATTTAAAAACTGAAATGATATAAATGCCAGAAAGAAAAGATAGAATCAAAGAATTGATTGCTGAAAATTCATAACCGAAAACATTCGTCAATGGAAGTGTTTGAAGAAAAAGATTTACACCTCCGATTACAACTAAGTATAAAATCAGGAAATTATGTTTTCTAAGAAATTCCAACGACATTTTAATATTCTTTACTTTCGATTCTCTGAATATCAGCACCAAGAGATTTTAACTTTTCTTCAATTCTTTGGTATCCCCTGTCAAGGTGATAAACACGTAATACTTCAGTTGTTCCTTCTGCGATTAAACCAGCCAGCACGAGGCATGCACTCGCACGAAGATCCGTCGACATAACTTTTGCACCTTTTAACTTATTCACGCCGGTAACTATCGCAGTATTCTGATCCAGAACAATATTTGCTCCGAGTCTATTCAATTCAGGTACATGCTTGAACCTATCAAAATAGATTGTATCGGTTACTGTTGAAACACCGTTTACGATTGACATGAGTGTTGTCCATTGTGCCTGCATATCAGTTGGAAATCCCGGGAATATGGAGGTAGTAATTGATACGGGTTTTAACTTATCTTTTGTCGCATCAACTGTAATTTGATTTTTCTCTCTTTGTATTACGCATCCGCAATCTTCAAGCTTTAGAAGAACAGCTTCAAGATATTCCGATGAAGTGTCCGTAAGAGTTATTTCACTATTAGTAATCGCAGCCGCAACGAGCAATGTTCCGGTTTCTATTCTGTCCGGAATGGTTTTTATTTCCGTAGAATGTAACTCATCAACTCCCTGAATTTCAAGAGTGTTCGTTCCGATTCCATTAATCTTCGCACCCATTTTCACGAGGAACTCGGCAAGTTGTGTAATTTCCGGTTCAATTGCAGCATTGTTGATTAGAGTCGTACCTTTCGCTAAAACAGCGGCCATCATTGCATTTCCTGTTGCTCCAACAGATGAGACATCAAAATTAATCTTAGCTCCTTTTAAATTTTTAGCTTCCGCAATTATATAACCGTCTTTCAAGTCTATTTGCGCACCTAATTTTTTCATCGCTTCAAGATGAAGATTAACAGGTCGTGGACCCCAGGCACAACCACCGGGTAACGAGACTGTTGCTTTTCCGAATCTTGCTAACAGAGGTCCGAGCACATATATCGAAGCACGCATCTTTTTAACGTGTTCATAAGGTGCGGTAAACTCATTTATACCTGAAGTGTCTATCTCGAGAATTTCATTGTTAAAACTTATATCGGCTCCGAGGTGTTTGATCAGTTTTGACATCGTGTATACATCATTGAGTTCAGGAGTGTTTTTGAGAACAGATTTTCCCGATGCGAGAATAGAAGCCGGCATCAAGGCAAGAGATGAATTTTTCGATCCACTTACTTTTACACTACCGGAAAGAGTCTTACCGCCTTTTATTACAAATTTATCCATATGATTTTTTTATTATTTGATTTGTCATAGCAAAACTAAGAATAAAACTTCGTATTGACAGTTAAAAACATTACTCGAAGAGCCGATTTTATTTCATCATTTATACTGTGTCCCCGACAACAATCATAATTGATAAACACCTCCTCTGACCGTATATTAGTAGCCAATTTTTAAAGATTTACACAGCAAAATAACAAATCTGCGAGAATGGCGGAATTTGGCAGACGCGCTAGACTTAGGATCTAGTACCGAAAGGTGTCGGGGTTCGAGTCCCCGTTCTCGCACACTTTTATTATTAAACAATTCAGAGGTTAATTTGGAGTTCACAGTAAACGATATTTCACAATCGGAAAAAGAAGTTGAAGTTACGCTCAGCTATGATGAAATTCGTGATGAAATAAAATCAGAAGTAAAAAAGCAGACAAGTAAAATTCAGGTTCCGGGATTCAGAAAAGGGAAAGTTCCACAGCATATAATCAAACAAAGATTTGGAGATTCACTTGAGTTTGAAGCATCAGAAAAAGTTGCTAATTCCCGGTTCTGGCAATTGGCAAAAGAAAATGATTTACGTCCAATTGGTCAACCAGTGATGACCGATCTCGATTTTAACATCGAAAAAGACTTTAAATTCAAAGTAAAGTATGAAGTAATTCCTGATATCGATGTAAAAGATTACACAAATCAGTTGATCGAAGTTCCGGATATAAAAGTGACTGATTTAGAAGTCGAAAAAGAAATCGAACATATTTTGCGATCAAACAGTACGCAGGAGGAAACCGATGCAGTTGGTGATGACAATAATTTTATTTTAGATGTTGAACTTACAAGAGTAAATAAAGAAGACCAGCCATCATCAGATTCAAAACCGGATAAAATGCAGATCGATCTATCGAACGAAAGCGTTCATGTAGATATAAAAGAAAATGCAAAAGGGAAAAAAGTCGGTGAGAAGTTCAAGTTTCATTTTCACGATGAACGAATGGTACCGAATAAAGATGGACAGGAAGAAAAAGTAGTTGAGCATTTTGATTATGAAGTTTTGATTCTTGGGATTAAAAAAATTGTATTGCCTGAATTGAATGAAGATTTAATTAAAAAGGTTACAAAAGATAAAATTTCGACAGAAGCTGATCTTCGAACAGAAATTGAAAAAAACATTCAGAATTATTACGATCAACGAGCTGATGAATTCACAAGGAACCAGCTTATTGGTTTAATAATTTCTAAAAATGATTTCACTCCCCCTTCATTCATGGTGGAAAGTATTCTTGATGAAATGGTAAAAAGTGAAGAAGAGAGACTTAAGAAGCAGGGAATGAAAAAAGTTGATACTAAGTATCTCAGGGAATATCTTCAGCCATCTGCATTGAATGAGGTGAAGTGGTATCAGTTAAAAAACGAAATCCTGAAAAAAGAAAAACTTGAAGTCGCAGATAAAGAGCTTGAAGAACTTGCTGCGAAAGATGCCGAAAAAACAGGTCTTCCGATTGATAAGCTTATGAACTACTACAAATCATCAAACCAGATGGAAAGAATGCTTGACCAGAAGTTATTTTCCTTCTTAAAAGAAAAAAATGATATTAAAAAAGTTAATCCTGATAAACTTGCTAAAAAGCAGAAAGAGGAAAAAGAATGAAAGACAAAATAGAAATTTTTAACCAACTCGTTCCTTATGTTATAGAACAAACAGGACGCGGCGAACGTGGAATGGATATTTACTCACGTTTGCTTCGTGAGCGAATTATATTTATCGGTATGCCGATAGATGACCATGTGGCAAGTCTGACGATTGCACAATTAATTTTCCTTGAAGCTGAAGATTCACAAAAAGATATCAATCTTTATATCAACAGTCCGGGTGGAAGTGTGACTGCTGGAATGGCTATTTACGATACGATGCGCTACATTAAACCGGAAGTAGCAACAATTTGCGTTGGAATGGCAGCTAGTATGGGAGCAATTCTACTAGCAGGCGGTGCACAAGGAAAACGTTCAGCTTTGCCACATTCTAAAATAATGATCCATCAACCATGGATTGGCGGATTGCAGGGACAAACAACAGACATCGAAATTCATGCAAAAGAGATGCTTAAGACCAGAGACTCTCTTTACAAAATTTTAGCAAAGCACACCGGAAAATCCGTCGAACAAATTACAAAGGATTGCGACAGAGACTACTTCCTGACTTCAGAAGAAGCTAAAGAATATAAGTTGATTGATAACGTTTTGGAAACACGATTACCGATCGAAAAAAAATAATTTAATGGGGGAATTTATTTCCCCCCTTCCTTTCTTAATTCTCAACAAAATTTATTCTTGTTTTAACATAAAGTTTAATTTATTTTCAACCCGAAATTATTGCGAACTAATAATTCATTTTCATTGTTTATACTATTATGATAGGACATAGATTTACAGATTTCATCCCAAGTGATAGTTCCGGAAACAGTTTTGAAGACTTGCTCAAAGTCTTTTTACAGCTTGTTACCATCACATCCGGGGATGTATCAGAAGCTTTAAACTGGATGAACGAGCTTGATCGTCAGTATAATATGACCGGGGAGGAATATGGAATGGGTGATTTTATTGATGAACTGAAAGAACGAGGTTACATAAAAGAAAATGAAGACGGAAAAACAATTTCATTGACTACTAAAAGTGAAATGACAATTAGAAGACAATCTCTTGAGGAAATATTTGGTAAACTTAAAAAATCTGCACGAGGAAATCATCGCACTCCTTTTTCAGGACACGGCGACGAACTAACATCCGATCGAAGGGAATATAATTTTGGTGATACTCTTGAGCAGATTGATATGACTGATTCAATTAAGAATGCTCAGATAAATCACGGGATTGATGATTTCAAATTAACTGAAAAAGATCTTGAGATTGAAGAACGAGATTTCAAAGGATTGACATCGACAGTGTTGATGATTGATGTTTCTCATTCGATGATTTTGTATGGTGAAGACAGAATCACTCCCGCAAAAAAAGTTGCGATGGCTTTATCAGAACTTATCACTACCAAATATCCAAAAGATACATTGGATATTATTGCATTTGGCAATGACGCATGGCCAATTGAAATAAAAGATCTCCCATATCTCGAAGTTGGACCTTTTCATACAAACACAGTCGCAGGATTACAATTAGCTCATGATATTCTTCGCAGGAGGAAGACAAATAACAAGCAAATTTTTATGATAACGGATGGTAAACCAACTTGTTTAAAGGTTGGTGCAAAATATTATAAGAACAGTTTTGGACTCGATAGAAAAATAATTAATAAAACTCTTGACCAGGCTGCAATTTGCAGGAAGCATAATATCGACATTACAACTTTTATGATTGCTCGCGATCCATATTTACAGCAATTTGTTCGTGAGTTTACAAAGATTAACAATGGCAGAGCTTATTACAGCAGCTTGACAGGTCTCGGCGATTTTCTTTTTGAAGATTATATACGTAACAGAAGAAAGAGAGTAAGGTAAGGCCTCACCCTGCCCTCTCCAAAGGAGAGGGTTAATAAAATTTTAATTTGGTTTTTATTGGACAAACTAAAAATATTAGAAAGAAATATTTAAATAATGAAGTTAGATAGTATTAAAACGCTCGGTGAATTAAAACAAAGCGGATATAAATCCAATTCAATTAAGGATGAATTAAGAGATAACCTGATAAAGTTTTTAATGGAAAATAAAAATCCATTTGAAGGCATAATCGGTTTTGATGATACTGTAATCCCCGATCTTCAGACTGCAGTTCTCTCACGACATGATATTTTGTTTCTTGGATTACGTGGACAGGCAAAAACTAAAATAGCAAGGCTGATGATCAACCTTCTCGATGAATATATTCCAATTGTTGAAGGTTCTGAATTGAACGATGATCCGTTGAATCCTCTTTCAGTTTATGCAAAGGAAATAATAAGTAATGAAGGTGATCAGACTAAAATTAGCTGGATTCACCGCACAGAGAGGTATACAGAAAAACTTGCAACACCTGATGTTTCTGTAGCTGATTTAATCGGCGATGTTGATCCGATAAAAGCTGCAGCACTTAAGCTCCCTTACTCTGATGAAAGAGTAATTCACTTTGGTTTAATCCCAAGATCACACAGAGCAATATTTGTAATAAACGAGCTTCCTGATCTTCAGGCAAGAATTCAGGTTGCACTGTTCAACATACTTCAGGAAAGCGATATTCAGATTCGCGGTTTCAAAGTAAGATTGCCTTTAGATATTCAATTCATCTTCACTGCAAATCCGGAAGACTATACAAACAGAGGTTCGATAGTTACGCCGTTAAAGGACAGAATTGACAGCCAGATACTCACGCACTATCCAAAGAGTATTGAAATATCAAAAAGAATAACTCAGCAGGAAGCAAACCTGACGGATGACCAAAAACAAAAAATAAATCCTGACGAAATATTGCTGGATCTTGTAGAACAAATCGCATTTGAAGCACGTGGAAGCGAATACATCGACTCAAAAAGTGGTGTCTCAGCACGTCTTTCCATTTCTGCATATGAAAATTTAATCAGCACAGCAGAGCGACGAAGAATTCTGAACAACGAAAAGGAAACTCACTTGAGAGTTAGCGATCTTTTTGGAGTGATCCCATCAATTACCGGAAAGATTGAACTTGTTTATGAGGGTGAACAGGAAGGTCCCGCTAAGGTCGCTCAAATATTAATTGGTAAAGCGATAAGAAATAATTTTACTAAATACTTCCCTACTCTGGATAGTTTGAAAAAATCTCAGCAGCCAAGTCCGTATCAGCCAATAATTGATTGGTTCAAGAAAGGCAACAAAGCAGATTTGATGATGGACTTAACTGATAAAGGATATACAGAACTTCTCCATAAAATTCCGCAGCTCGAAAATGTTGTCAAGAAATACCAGCCATCAATGAATGGAAATTCAAGACTTCTTTTGATGGAATTATTGTTGTTTGGATTATCAGAACATTCGCTGCTCAGCAGAACAAAGATTGAAGACGGAATTCAGTTCAGAGATATGTTTAGCTCGATGTTCACAATGCCAGCTGAAGAAGATTTAGAGGATGAAGACGATGAGTCTCAGTATAAGTTTTAGTTTGTAATCCGAGTGTCATTCCGGAACTCTGACGCAGTCGGAGTATCCGGAATCTTTAAGTAATTATATTTATATCCATTTTACTTACTCAAGTTGACATCTTTCATTTATAAACCGTTGAAACGGTTATAAAAGATTTTTTTCCTTTTATTAACCCACGGATTAATCCGTGGGTTAATGAGAAACAAATAGAATTTTCCAACCGTTTTAACGGTTTTTTACCTGCGAATAATTTAATCGGTTAATCCGAGTCACTTAAATAATTTATATCCCTTAATTCACGAAAAGTATTCTGAAATAAATTCAGAATAAACACTCTTTAACACCAGAAGCGTTTTATTTATATTTCTAATGAAAGATTAATAATTAAAGCACTTTAGTTGAAGAAAAAAATAATCCTCATTGGTCCGGTTTTTCCATACAGAGGTGGAAATGCATTGTTTGTAACACACACCTATGAATCATTAAAGGATCATTTTGAAGTCAAGATTTACAATTACAAACTTCTTTATCCCTCAATTCTATTTCCCGGAACAACTCAGTTTGATCAAAGTAAGGAACAGGTATTCAAAGTTCCAAGCGAGCGGATTATCAATTCAATTAATCCATTCAACTGGATAAAAGCTGCAGGAATGATCAAGAAAGAAAATGCCGATCTGGTTGTTTTTGACTGGTGGCATCCTTTTTTTGGATTTTGTCACGGAGTTATTTCATTTCTCATCAGGAAAAAATATAAAAATAAAATACTCTTCATAACAGAAAACGTTGTCTCCCACGAAGCAAATGCTATCGATAAATTACTTACTAAGATCGGATTGATGTCCGCATCAAAATTTTTAGCGCTTTCGGGAATAGTTGAAAAAGAAGTACAGCAGTTTTCTAAAGAGAAAAAAGTTTATAGATCGGAATTGCCTGTCTACGATTGCTACAAACACAGTGATCAAGCTGATTCAAGAATGTTCAAAATAGAATTTGGTTTTGAAGAAGATTCACTCATTTTATTGTTCTTCGGATATGTAAGAAAATATAAAGGACTGGATATTCTTATTGAAGCATTCCCAAATATTCTTTCTTCAAATCAAAATGCACGACTGCTGATTGTCGGTGAGTTTTATGATAATCCTTCTGAATATTTTGAGTCGATAAGGAAATTAAAAATTGAAGACAAAGTAAAAGTTATTAATCAGTTTGTTCCCAATGAAGAAGTTGGGAAATATTACCAGGCTGCAGATGTTGTGATTCTTCCCTACCGCAGCGCTACTCAAAGCGGAATATTGAATGTCGCTTATGGATTTTATAAGCCGGTTATTGTAACCGATGTCGGCGGATTAGCAGAGTTTGTCGATGAAGGCAAAACAGGATTTGTTGTTAAACCGAATTCTCCTGAAGCAATTGCAGAGGGAGTTCAGAAATTTCTTCCCGTAAAAGATAAAGTGGATTTTACTACCTACATAAATGAAAGAAACCAGAAGAACAGTTTTAACCAGCTGCCGGAAGTGTTCGAGAGGATACTGGAAGAGAGTAGATAATCAGTCGAAAACATTTTTACCTCACCCTGTTTCCCTCTCCTTATAAAGGAGAGGGATGAAGGCAGAGGTTTTTTATTTCAGTAATACCATCTTTTTTGTATCAACAAAAGTTCCAGCCTGTAACTTATAGAAATAAACACCACTTGTAAGAGATGAAGCATCGAATTCAACTTCATAATTTCCTGCAGGCTTTAGTTCGTTTACTAATGTAGCTACTTCATTACCCAAAATATCGAATACTTTCAGAGTTACATCACCGCTCACCGATAACTGATAACTGATTACCGTACTAGGGTTGAATGGATTGGGATAGTTTTGCATTAAATTAAAATCAACTGCCGAAATGTCTTCGTCATCAACATTAATTATACCCGGTGTTAGTACATTATACTTCCACGTACAATTTGTTCCGAATGAGTTTTCACCAAGTATAGCAGCTCCCGGAATTTCATCATAGTAATAGATATAGTTAAAATCTAATGAAGTTCCACTCCAACCATTATGGACAATACCGCTGATATTTACCCAATAATTTGCTTCATGCGGAACATTCACAAGTAAGCTCGGTTCAATCCAGTTTTTTCCACCATCTTCGGAGCCTGAAAAACAGATATCGTAATAGTATTTATTCTGTTCACCAGCTTGTGAAAAGATATTTATTGGACTATTGCCCGGTTCTCCGGAAAATTGTGGAAGATTCCACATTACTACTACTATATTTCCTGATGAATCTGTTTCTATTACCGGCAAACTTGGACCATTAAAATTTCCTGCACATAAGTTAGTATAGTCATAGGGATATGTTTCAACAATCTGTCTTTCAAGAGCTATCCATTCTTTATCCCTGTCATTCCAATAAACAATCGGTGAAACATTGAGCAAACTAGAATCTCCTTCAATAATCGTGTAAGTATTAAAGGCTTGATGAACATAATGGGTTACACCATTTTGATCCACAAAATATGAATTGAATGGCCAGGTAGAAAGATTAGTCTCATAATTTCTTCTGTTAGTAATTAATGTGTCGCCATCCAGAGCTATCCATTCACCTTGCCAGTTCATACCTTGATCAGTTGAAAACCAATGATAGATACCACTTGCACTGTCCGGATTGCTTGTACCTTCTTCTCCAATACCTAATAATGCCAGCGACCCTGATCTTTCAATAGGTACAAACATTGAAATTTTATTTCCATTGGCTGATAAAAAACCTTCCCAAGCGGCAGCAGTACCCCAGAATGACGGATCATTTTCACCAACATGAGTAACAATATTAAAAGTCTCACCACCATCTTCAGAAACTGCAATATCGAAATGCTCCTCAAAAAGTTTAGATGCCCAAATATTACCTGAACCATCTACAGCATAAGGAATCAAATATTCATTTAACTCGCCTACCAGTTGTGCTTCATTCGGATCAATATTTAAATTAACTGACCAAAGCGAAACACCAGAAACACCATTCATATCAAATATTACTAAGTATGCTATTCCATTCGTTGCGTCCAAAAATACGTGGCTGGCTCTACTTCGGACGGGAATTCCAAGACTATCATAACCACAAGGAAAATACGATTCTACTCCAAAATCATCTTTATAAGCAACCACAGCGCAAGAATCACCGTTTGCCATCATAAATGGATCCGGAATACCGTCCCCAGTAAAATCATAAACAAATGATAGTTTTAGTGCAGTTTTATTCCACGGCCAATCATAATTGGATATTATTAAATCAAGTGGAGTTCCACTGCCATTAGCAAAACTATTAGCACTACTCTTGTTTTGAGCAAATGGTATAGAAAAAGATAGGATAAAAACTATTATAAAGAGTTTTATTGCATAACTCATATATATGCCCCTTTCCTTTTTTATAATGATCCAGTACTTATGACTAATAAATTTTTCAGAAGCTGAGTCATCTAAATCCTGAACTGCGAAGACTATTTAAACTTATTACTATTAATTTCTAAAATCAACAATTAAAGAAAAGCAAAAAGCCCCTCAATCATAGGGGCTTCTTAATCATTTACTTTAGAATAATAACTCTTTATTATTTAATTAACAGCATTTTCTTTGTCTGAACTAAATTTCCAGATTTTAATTGATAGAAGTAAACACCGCTTGGTAGTTCCTTGATTCCGGACAGGCTGGAATGACTGTTGAACTCTATCTCATAATTTCCAGCTGGTTTTTGTTCGTTGACCAATGTAGCAATTTCATTTCCTATAACATCATAGATTTTCAAAGTTACAAATCCCAACTCAGCAATTTGAAATTCAATTTTTGTGGTTGGATTAAATGGATTGGGATAATTCTGTCCTAACGAAAATGTTCCCGGTAATTGTTCGATTTCATCTACCGAGCTCGTACCACTTGTCCTATAGGCCAATGACTGAACATTGGTATATCCTGTTTCTCCTACCTCAGTTCCAACTGCTGTCGTTTTATTGATAGAAATTAGTTTGCCAATATCCGTTACTCCTCCTATCACACCATACAATGCACCTGTTTCGTCAAAAGCAAGATCATTTGTCTGTACATTAAATCCTGTTCGTCCTATTACTGTTGTATCTCCGGTAGACAAATCTATTTTGAATATTCTATCTTTTTGTCCTACTACAACTCGAGGTGTTGCCCATAACTCATTAGTTGTTGGATCAAATGCAATTGCTGTAAGTTGAACTGTAGTTGTAATTAGTGAAGTCGCTCCAGTAACTAAATCTATAGAATATAATTCTCCACTTTGTTTTGCACCATATAAAATTCCTGAAGTATCAAATGCAACTCCTACCATAAATCCCAATCCGGGTAGATTGTAACATGTGTATGCATCTCCTTCTGTTGCATTTACTCTTACAAGATCACTGCTTGTATTGCCCGGGACTATACCGTATAAAATGTTTGTTTGTGGATGTACAGTTAATGCACGAATGTCTGCAAAATTTGATTCACCTAACACTGTTCCTTCGCCTGTTAATTTATTTAATGATAGTGTTACTCCAGTATCTGGTAAACTTGCGTTTGCACTAGCATAAAAAATATTTGTATTTGCAGGATTCAACTGATAGGCTGTACCTTTCAGGTTCAATCCTTCAATACTTGGATCATTATCATTAATTTCCATAAACTCTTGATACATTCCAAGATTACCAGGATCAAACTGAATTTCAAGTGTCAAACTTTCATTTGTAGAAAGTGTAACCGGATAAGTTGGTTGAGTCAATAAAGTAAAAGGACCAGCCTGTGAGGTAATAGAATTGATAGTTAAATCCTCGAATCCATAATTTGATAATGTTACTGATTTAACCAAGGGAGTTTCTCCAAAAGCTAATTCAAATAAGACGGTTTCTTTTTCTGTGTATAGAAATGGTCCTGGGTTTATGTCTAAGTTCCCAATCATAGTATTTCCATTTTTATCAATTTTCCTCACTGAAACAAAAGTATTGTTCAGAACATAGTCTTTACTATCAGGATTTGTATTCCAATCAAATCTTCTATTATTTGTTGCACCCGGGAAAGGATCTCCCGCATCTCCTCTATTTTGACCATTGTTTAAATTACGATTACCATCCGCCTGTTCAAGATCGACTTTATAATGATTTTCGTTTTGATTACTCCCAACAGCATCATCAACGTGATAAATAAGTAAACCTGAATCATAAATGTTTGCATCAAATCCAATCTTCTGCCTGTTTTCAACTAAAAAATACTGCTGAGTAATAGTACCATTAAGCCAAATTCTGTAAACAACTGGATTTTCTTCTACATTTGGTATCGAAAGTTCTTTCTCCAATGAACTAATATTTATTGGTGTCACCCAACCCATTTGCTTTTTACACCAGGCACTCATATGAACAGGAGTCTCAGGTGATGAATCATTACCTCCCCAGGAACCCGCAGCCATTAAACACCAATTCCCTAATCCTTCGGATGAACCATCCGTGTCATATAAATCAGGTAATCCAAAAATATGACCGAACTCATGAGCAAAGACACCAATTTCGATGAGCGATCCTTCATTATTATTTCCACCATTACGTTCAGGCATGATCGCATAAGGACCGTCAATAATCACATTAAATCCAGAATTTGGATCAATATCATTAGTAGTAATTGGTCCGCCGCTATATACCGTAAAATTCCATCTATGTGACCAAATATTATTAGCTCCTGCTTCAGCACCAGCACCTGAATGCACGACTGCGAGAAATCCAATGTGTGGTTTGTTTTGAGCATCATAATATTGAATATAATCTGCAAAGTTTAAAGTGGGATCTGAAGATTGAATTAATTCAACAACAAATTTTGGTCCTCCGCTACTAGACCCTGGAGAATAATTTTGAATGTTACCATTTACATTATACCAACCCTTAGCATCGCCGGTAAAGTGTAGTTGGTTGTACGAAACTTCTGTATAATAATCTGTCACTGTTCCTGTTGGATTGGGTCCATCGTATAGCTTAGCTTGGAATTGTTCTTGAGTATAAAAACCGGGTAAATCCATGAATTGTCCCATCAATGTAAGAGCAAAAACAGTATCTGTCACCAAAGCAGATTCTGAAAGCAATCCTTGGGAAATCTTTTCTCTAATATTTTTCCTCTCTCTGAACTTCTCTGCATAATATCCATTTGAATATTCACTTTGAATCATTTGCTGAATTTCCAAAATGTCAGCCGGAGGCTTAACACCTTTTTTTGGTGAAACCTGAGCAAAGTTGATAGTTACATAGAAAACGACAAAGAGTAGTGTAACGCTAGAAGTAATTTTTCTCATAATATTATCTCAAATAATTTTTAAAAATTCCAATCACATATTATTGGAGGCTAACATAAGCAATTTCTGTTTTGTAAAAAATGCAAACATATCCTAATAGTTAACTGAACGATAACTAATTCAAATATTTTTTCAAATTAATGGCTTTTTTATTTACACAAAAAATCCCTCATAGTTAAAAACCTGAGGGATTTTGTTCAAACTAATTTTATGTGATTACTTCAGAAGAATCATCTTTTTAATATCCTGAAACTCACTTCCTTCAACACCTGAAGCTTTTAATTTGTAGAAATATATTCCACTGCTAAGCTTAATTCCTTTTGAATCATTCGCATTCCATATAACAGAATGATATCCGGCTGGTTTTTGTTCACTTAGTAGAGTTACTATTTCCTGACCAAGTAGATTATAAACAACAAGTTCAACATCGGATGCAACGGGTAAAGTAAATTCTATCCTTGTAGTTGGGTTGAACGGGTTAGGATAGTTTTGACCTAATGAAAATGTCACTGGTAGTTCATTACCTTCTCCGATTGAGCTAGTACCACTATTTCGATAAGCTAATGATTGAACATTTGTATATCCTGTCTCTCCTACTTCAGTTCCCACTGCTGTTGTTTTATCTATAGAAATTAGTTTGCCAATATCTGCTGCTCCTCCTATCACACCATACAATGCACCCGTCTCATCAAATGCAAGATCATTTGTCTGTACGTTAAATCCTGTTCGACCTATTATTGTAGTATCTCCGGTAGACAAATCTATTTTGAATATTCTATCTTTTTGTCCTACTACAACTCGAGGTGTTGCCCATAACTCATTAGTTGTTGGATCGAATGCAATTGATGTAAGCTGCACTGTAGTTGTAACTTGAGTGGTTGAACCATTAGATAAATCTATTGTATATATCCCTCCGCTTTGGAGTGCGCCATATAATACACCCGATGTATCAAAATCAAGTCCTACCATAAATAAACCAGGAAGTGTATATAAAGTATAAGCATCTCCTTCTGTTGCATTTACTCTAACAAGATCAGTACTAGAACCACTAGGAACTAATCCATACATAATATTTGTTATCGGATCGATGGACAATCCACGTAAGTCAGCAAAATTTGATTTTCCAAGAAGAGTACCATTACCTGAAGTTTTATCTAACGAGAGTGTCCTGCCAGTATCTGGTGTTACAGCATTTGATACTGCATAAAATACGTTTGTCATTGTTTCGTTTATTTCGAATCCACGACCTTTCATCCTGAATCCAGAGAAATCAGGGTCGTTATTTGTGAAACTCATTATTTCGTCATAAACAACTGGATCAGTGGGGTCAAATTCAAATTCAAGATCTACACTAGCATGTGGTGCAAGTGTATGGGGAGTGTCAGGTTCGTTAGAAGAGTAAATGGTCCAGTCGGTGAGTTTATAGTATTGATCACCAAATCATCTTCTCCATAATTGCTAACAGTTACACTTTTAGTGATAGGTGCTGATCCAACTTCCAAATTTCCAAAATCGACAGTAAATGAGTTGGCAAAAGCATGTGCACCTGGATAAGATTCCATTCTGATTTGACCAACATAAGTACCCCAGGTATTACCGGTTCTTGCATATTCGGTAAAAGTCCATACATTCAATTCATTCACAGGATCCAAATAAATTCCCATATAGTCACCCCATCTATTACGTGAGCCGCCAAAAGTTACCACATAATTTCCAAGTCCTACCTGAATAGGAACGCTGGGATTTAATCCTGCAGGATCCGATGCATGCTTAGTAGATATAAATGCACCACAATATTCTGAATCTCCAGAACGGCTAAAAGTAACAGCAATATTATGATTTTTATCAACTGTCAATGCTGGATAAAGATAGTAATAACCGATAAGACCAAATTCAGAATGCTCTGTAACTGATGGAACACTGAGATCAATTTTTGCATATCTAATTGCAGAATAGGATGTATTAGTTGTATTGCCAACAGGATGTGCCATATATAAATATCCATCTCTGACTATTGGAGAATGACGCAATTTGCTGCTACCTGCATCCAATGCAGTGCCACCTCCTAACTGATTTGCATCCGGAGAATTATAATAAAACTGTGTGCTAATTACTTTCCCACGTAAACGAGGTGTTGTACTAATAGGACTCAGAATTTTGTATAAGTAGTATACATTACTTCCACCACCCGGTACAGGACTAGACCATGTCCAGAAAAAATAACCACCCTGGCCAGGTGTATATGATATAGCAGGTTCTAATACATCAGGTTTTTCAGAAGTTTGATTTGGTCTTCTAATATCCCAAATGTCTTTCCAAGTTAATAACCCTCCATTACTTGAGTAAAGTTCTGATTTGTTTAATATTCTTATTTTGTTGTATTGTAAACCACCTGCAAATCCAAATTGTCTGGAATCTATGTAAATAGCTTCTTCATCGAAACCTATCTGTGGAAAATCTCCCCAAGTACTAGTGGTTGCAGTTCCATTTTGTCTTGAATCCAATCTATACATATACCATGTTCCAAATGGATCAGCATCATCAGAATAACTGATAATGAAATAGGCTTGAGAAATTTCATCCCACCAATCCCACAACATAAACCATCTTCCTGCGTAATGATCATAAATTATTTGAGGATCAAATGCACCAGCATTAATGACAGGAGCAATCCAGGTATCGGCGTTGATATTCGCAAGCAAATTACCTTGTTTATCCCAAACTAAAAACCTGCTATTTACACAAGCTATCACATGATCTGGCCCTGCAGCAACAATAGGATCTGGAGGAATAGAATTTTCCATATTCATGCCAGGCCAGCGATTTAGTATAACAGTTTCACCGTTAGTTCCATCATTATATCCGTGCACATTTGTATCTTCAACGTATACAAACTCCGGTAATGTTGAAGGATCAACATCTATAATGACCGATTCATTATAAGTTACTTCGGTATTTCTATCTGCTATTCTATTTTCCCCTTCAGAAGGTGCTTCAAATGTAAATTGATTAAGGGATATCATCACACCCGAGGCTACGCTGCCAGTTGCCGGTCCCTGATAGAAAACAGAATCTAACTGAGCATACCCTGTGAAAGTGAAACAAATTATAAATAATAAGAAGAGTGAAGATTTTTTCATATCTCTATCCTTGAATAATTGGTTGTTAAATTTTTACGAAGTTAAGCATTAAGATATTCTTATTCAATTATAATAATTCACCGATTAAAATAATTATTTACTCTTGCTTTTATATGTCTCAAGTAAATACTTTGCTACTGCTTCCGCTTCATTCGGCTTCAAGCCGGGATTCGGCATCGGCGGAAATGCCGGATCAACTTTAACCGGATTACGAATAAAAGCGATAAGCTGGGATTCTTTTCCATCATACTTCGGCAGTACGTCAAGGTGTGCCGGACCAACAAGTTTTTGATCCCACTTATGACAGGAAGCGCATTTGACCTGGTAAATTTCCTCAGCATTAATCGTTACCGTTTTTCCTTCACCCTTGAGTTCTGCAAGATATTTGTCGAACTCAGCACTTAGGACAGCACTATGCATCTGTGTTGATGTGGCCATAGCTTTCTGATCACTGATTATAAATGCAGCAACTGAAAAAATAAGTGTGAAGAACAATAATGCGGCGGTTGTTCCTTTAATTTCTTTGGTGAGCAGGTAGAGGAAATGATATCCCAAAAACAATAGTGCTAATGATATTATTGCATACGTGAAAACAGGTCCAGTGAGAGCGGTTTGCGGTAAACCAAACAAACTCAATAATGCAAAAAACGGGATGAATATTGCTGAGAAAAAAGAAACTCTCAGAACTTTCTGTTTTAGGAAATTAGAGTATTCTTCATCCTTAATATGTTTTTTCTTTTCATCTTCCAGGAAAATAAAAAGCATCATTCCTCCTGAAAGGATTATTGCAAAGAAGATGTAATAAATTAATCTGGAGATAACTTTCCAGCAGAATAATCCTCCGATAAAACTTTCTGATGTCCAGGCTGAGTAGACAGATGGTATCGTAAGCGCTGTAATGAAAAACCAGATTCCAATAAAAAGGAAAAACAAACCAAACGCACCCGCTTTTCTGCTGATCCTGTTACTTTCATCGCTCAACCGGCTGACATCTTCCAAAACATTTGGATCAGAAATACCTTTATCTGGTAACGAATTGAAAATTCTGTTGAACGAAAGTGAGTATCTATAGCTGTAAATAAATACAAGCGAAATAATAATCAGGATTAAAGATAACCCAAGATAATTCAGATTTGTGATTTGTGAATTATGAAGAAGCTGAGCGTAAATTAAAATTGCCGTTAGAATTGGTATTACACCAAAAATAAATCCTGCGCTTTTATTAACTGTAGTTATTTCAGTGATATCCTTTGCCAGACGCAGATAAAACGGATCATTCTGTTTTTCACCTTTCCTCTTATAAAATACTGAAAGCAATATTCCACCAAAAACAATACTTATGAATGGAACGAACAAAAACAAAGCAATCAGCAGCATGTAATGAAGCAGCTCAATGTGTTCTGCAGACTGTGGCAATACAAAATTATTTAAGAATTCCATTTAAACTTTTTTTAATTATGAAATGAGCTTGTCAATCGATACGAAAAAAACTACACTTAGCGCAAAATAATTTATTGATTTAAAATTGAGTCTGAATGCTGAATAATCGTTCGATTCAACCAGCAACCCGAAAGCTTTCCAGGTAAGCAAAACTCCGCTTACGAACAAAGCAATATCAACCCACAGCTGAGAAACAATTCCAAACAAAGGAATCATCAAACCAGTCACTGCAGTAGAAATTATCCAGATAAAAGTAATCCTTGATAACTGTTCTTTGCTGAACAACATTGATAAAGTTGGAAAGCCTGCTTGTCTATATTCGTTATCCATTACTAAAAGGAGCAACCAGAAATGCGGTATCTGCCAGATAAAAAAGAAAAATGCAATGATTATCATTTGCGGATCAATTAATGAACCACCAGCCGCAGCCCATCCGATCATCGGAGGGATTGCCCCTACAAATGAACCGGGAATAATTGCAAATGGTGTTTTTCTTTTTAATAATGTGTAAATCAAATTATACCAGACAAGGTTTAACAATCCAAGTGAAAGAACCAGAAGATTAGTAAATACGATTAAAACTATTGAGCCTGATATTACAAGCAACGATGATATTAACAGAGCCAATGATGATGAAATTCTTCCAGATGGAATGGGTCTGTTTTTTGTCCTATTCATTTTTGCGTCAAAATCTTTTTCCTGATAATGATTCAAAGCTGCTGATCCGAATGCAAGTAATAGCACACCTAACAGAACAGGGATAATTCCTACATCAATTTGAATAGTTGCCGCAATATAACCGAATGCAGTTGTTACCGTAACGAATGAGGTTATCTTTACTTTCGTTAACTCAAAAAATATTTTAATATTGTTTCTCAATTACCTTTACTATAGAAAATTATTGAGTCATTTGTTCTAATAATTTCAAATCTTCTTCGCTCATTCCGTACATCCAGTCTTTAAATTCCTGGTTTTCCATTACAATTATTTTTGAATACATGTATGAGTGATTTAATCCGCAGTATTCAGTGCAAGCGATATCATATTCACCGGTTCTTTCAGCAATAAACCAGGCAATTCTTTCCCTGTTCGGGAAGACATCTTTCTTCAGCCTGAAAGCTGGAATGAAGAAAGAATGGTTAACATCATTTGAATGAAGAATTAACTTGATTGGAGTATTAACAGGGACAAAGAGTGAATCAGACTTTTTGCCTCCTTCATATTCAAAACTCCATTTCCACATTTGCGCTGTTACATTTACCGGCATAGCATCTTCAGGCACATTTACCATCTCTTTATAACCCTGCCATCCGTACCAGAACATTATCAGTACAAGAATAGTTGGAATTGCAGTCCACGCAATTTCAAGCCCCATATTGCCGTGAATGTTTTTTGCTTTTGGATTTCTTTTTCTGCTGTATTTAATGACAAAAAATATCATCAGCACTGTAATCAGTACAAGAAAAAACACAGAAACTATTAATGTAAATAGAAATGTTCCGTCAACAGAGCTTACAAAATTTGATACACCATCAAACATTCTTAATATCCTTAGTGGAAAGAGTAATCAGAGAATAATAATACAAACGAAATACCCAGAAACAACAGTGCAACGAACACAAAGACTACAAACGTTTTGGTTTCACTCCTCAGATGCATAAACACCGTTAATACAAGATAAGCCTTGAATGATGCAATGATTAAAGCAGTTGCCACTGTAAATCTTCCGATATCCATTCCTGCTACTGCGACTGTAATTGCAGTAAGCGCCATCAACGCCAGCCATACCAAAATATATGCGCCATAGCTGTGAGAATGTTGATGTTGTTTATCATGTATTTGCATTTTGCTTCCTTATGTAATAAGATAGAAAAGTGGGAAAAGGAAAATCCAGATAATATCAACAAGGTGCCAGTATAAGCCGGCATTTTCAAGCCTTACATAGCTGTCTTTAGTAATGATATCTTTTCTGGTCATTCTTGTCATCACAGCAATTAAAAACATACCGACTATAACGTGAACACCATGAAGCCCTGTCATTACATAGTACAAACCAAAAAATAAAATCTCACCAGAGCTTTTCGATAATAATTGCTCACTTCCCGGATAAATTCCGTGGTGAAACTTTGCTGTCCATTCAAAATATTTATTCACTAAAAAGAAGAGTGCGAGGAAAATGGTGATCAGCTGCATCAGAATTGATAATGTTTTCTGATCTCTCTGAAGTGCAATAATTGCAAGCACCATCGTCAAGCTGCTGGTAAGAAGTACTGCGGTGTTGAATGCACCCATTATTGTGTTTAATTCTTTAGCAGCAAGATGAAATTCATCAGCATACTGAAATCTGTAAACAGAGTAAAGAAGGAACATTCCTCCAAACAGAAGCAACTCTGTAAACAGAAAGAGCCACATTCCCATACGGGAACCGACATCATCCCTGTGAACGTGAGCAGCAGATGTGTGTGTTGTGGAACTCAACGAACCTCCTGTTTTTCTAATTCTTCTTCATTCATTTTGTATTGATAGGGATCAGCCTCTATTTCAGGTATATTAACAAAATTTTCGTGGATAGGCGGTGTATCAATTTGCCATTCAAGAGTTTCTCCACCCCAAACATTTTTCTCTGTTACAACTTTACCTTTCCATATAGAGTGAACAATATTGTAAACCATCATCAGCATACCTGCAACTAGAATCCACGAACCGATGGTTGATATAAAATGGTATGAATGAAATTCCGGAAGATAATCGTAATATCTTCTCGGCATACCTAACCAGCCCATAATAAACATCGGGAAGTAGAGAACGTTAAACCCGATAAATAAAAACCAGAAATAAGTTTTAGCAAGCTTCCTGTTATACATTCTTCCAAACATTTTGGGGAACCAGTAGTGCATCGCTGCAAAAAATCCAAAACCTGTTCCACCAAACATTACATAATGGAAGTGTGCAACAATGAAAGATGTGTCATGCACCTGCATATCAATCGATAGAATTCCCTGCATAACACCGGTTAATCCGCCAATCGTAAAGAGAAAAATAAAAGCAAGCACAAACAATAGCGGAGTTGCAAGATCAATCGACCCTTTGTATAAAGTAGCAACCCAGTTGAATACTTTTATCGCACTCGGAATTGCAACAAGCATTGTCAGAAGTGAAAATATAAACTGTCCGGTATCGCTCATTCCGACTGTGAACATATGATGCGCCCAAACAAGCGATCCAAACAATGCAATTGCAATACTTGAAAAAGCAATGAATTTATATCCAAAGATTGTTCTTCTTGCAAAGACGGGAATTATTTCCGAAACAACACCCATTGCCGGAAGTATCATTATATATACTGCCGGATGAGAATAAATCCAGAACAAATGCTGGTAAAGAACGGGATCACCACCAAGAGCTGGATCAAAAATACCTACTCCGAACCATCTTTCAACTGCAACAAGTAATAAAGTAATTCCGATTATAGGTGTAGCTAAAACCTGAACCCACGCGGTTGAATAAAGTGACCAAACAGAGAGCGGCATTTTAAACCAGGTCATTCCCGGGGCTCTTAATCGATGCACAGTTGTAACAAAATTCAATCCCGTTAAGATGGAAGAAAATCCAAGAACGAATGCTGCAATTAAAGCAACTATTACATTAGTATTTGTTCTTACAGAATATGGCACATAAAACGTCCAACCAGTATCTGCAGGTCCGCCGGGTAATAGGATGGCTATAATAGCAAGCAATCCACCAATTACATACATATACCAGGACATCAGGTTGATTCTCGGAAACGCAACATCTTTTGCCCCGATCAAAATCGGAAGAACAAAATTTCCAAAAACTGCAGGAATACCCGGAACAACAAAAAGGAAAATCATTATAACTCCATGTAAAGTAAAAATAGAGTTATAAGTCTGCGGATCCATTATCGTTCTTCCGGGAGAGATAAGTTCAAGACGCATCAAAAATCCGAACGTAACTCCGACTAAGAAGAAAATTGCAAGAGAAATCAAATAAAGAATACCGATTCGCTTATGATCGGTGGAAAGTATCCAGCCTAATATACCAGAGTGTTTACCTTTAAATTCGAGGTAACTTGGTTCGTGTCCGTTTGTCTTTATAGCTGCAGCATCAACTGCCATAGTTCATCACCTTGATTTAATAATTTCTTTCTTCGGTTTCAGTTTAATAATCATGAAAAATATTCCCGCAAACAATAAAATTGCCGCACCAAAAATCCTGGTAATATTCAAAGCATATTTCTGTCCTTCAGTATCGTAGCTGAAGCAAAACCTTAGAAACCTAGCAACTGTTGGTGAAACTCTGCTCTCACCCGTTTCGATAACTGCCATTTTAAAATCGAATGGTAAAATACCATAACCATGATTTTCAGTATAGCTTGGGAAAAGGTAGCGGCAAATTTTTCCATCTTTATCAATAAATATCAATGTTCCGGCATGTCGAAGTTCTTCACCTTCGCGTTTGAAATAAAACCCGGCTGCATTAGTAACAGTTTTAATATTTTCAATTGAGCCGGTCAAAAATCTCCAGCTATCCGGATTTATATCACTGTCGAAACCCGAAAGCATCTCTTTCTTTTTACTGTTAGCTTTTTCAGGATTTTCTAATTCATCGATGCTGATCGAAACAACATTGTAATCATATCCGGGTTCAAGATCAGATTTGTTCATCACATTTGCCAATTCAAACATAAGCGGATTGCAAATTCCCGGACAGCTATAATAAACAAGTGCTAAGACAGTTGGGCCATTTATTAATTCCCTCAAAGACACCGGATTTCCATTCTCATCATAGAAAGTCACATCAAGTGGAAGATTCTTACCAAGCTGTTCATCAACTCCTATTTCAATTTGATTAGTTGAATTGGCAACCGATGTCAGTAAAACAATTAGAATTAATCCTTTAAGTAACTTCATGACAAGTCTTATAAAATCTTTCTTAAGTAATTAATCAATGTATTTCTTTCATCAACAGAAAGTTCAAGCACTTTTGAATTAAATCCGTTCTGATTAACATTTATACTTACATAATTAACAAATGCTGCATCACCGTCTTTCCAATTTTCAGAATTAATTAAAGATGATAAAGCAAGCTTTTCGTTGCTTACAACACTATGGAATAATCGAGCTGGATAATCGGCTACATCAGTATTTAAAGTATTAATTGCCTGATTAAGTTTATCAGCTTTGCCAGAATTTTCAGAAGTCAGAATATTGATTGCAGTACTTACCGGGATCTGAGCAGGTATTTCCATTCCTGAAGCCAAATTATATAACGAGTTCAATGCAGATAGATCATCATCTGTATCGACAGGTGGATTAGTTATAAATTCCTGCCTGATGTAATGAATTATCGAAATCCTTTCCTGCGGTGTAAGAAAATTATATGATATCATTGCACTTCCTTCAAATCCTTCTTCTAAAGTTGTATAGATTCCGCTCAGTGTTCTGCCGTTTTTCCAGCCATCAGGACTTGTAAAATTTCTTGGAGCAGGATTCATTCCTACTGCAGCCGGCCCGCCACCTGCACCAGTTTCATTATGACAGGATGCACAGTTTTTAGTATAAAGTTCTTTACCGGTTTGAATTAGTTCCTCTGTTGGTTCTTTCATTTTGAATATATCTACCGGAGGAACTGTTCTGGCTTGCATAACCGGCAGATCAGCTACAACTGTTGAATCAGGGATAAAAGCTGAAGTTTTATTGATAGCAACATTACCAATGTTAGCGACATAATATAATCCAATAATTACAATGATTATTAGAATATATGGATATAAAAATCCGAATATCGTTCCGGGATTTTCTTTTATGCTTTTTATAAAATCAGATATTATTTGTTTTATTTCATCCATAAATTTTTAAAGATGGAAATCTAAACCTCGTTGTAATTTTGGATCACCGACCGGAATCAGGTTATCTTTTTTTGCTTTCATATTGAAGACTAAAATTAAAATTCCGACAACGGCTATTGGAAACACAAAATCAATCCAACTGAATGAATATCCACCGGAAAGCTGTTCCATTTCAGGCATAACAAGCCAGAAAAGATCATAGAAATGAGCAAACAGCAGCCAGACTGAGATGAATTTCAGTTTCTTCGGATCCATTTTTGATGGCTGCGAAACTAATGTGATATAAGGAACGAGAAAATGAATTACTATCAAACCAATTGAGAATATTGCCCAGCTTCCTTCCCACTTCTGCAGAAACCAGAAAGTTTCTTCCGGCAAATCAGCATACCAGATTAACATATATTGTGAGAAAGCAATGTATCCCCAGAAGTTCACGAATGCAAAAAGTAAAGCACCAAGGCTGTACAAATGATCATTCGTCATTGCCGGATGAAGATAACCATGCTCTTTTAATAAAACAGTTGCCAGTGTAACTGCTGCTAATGCTGCTATAACAGTACCTGCAAAAAAGTAAACTCCAAAAATTGTAGAGAACCAATGGGGTTCAACACTCATCAGCCAATCCATTGCAGCAACTGTTACAGTAATTGCAAAAACCGGAATGAAGATTGCAGATAACCTGATATTTATTGTTGTCAGCTTCTGATCTTTTGTTGTGTCCTGCTTTTTCGAATTCCTTATGAAGAAGAAATAGAAGAGTGACCAAAGTCCGATGATTACAAAAACTCTTATTATAAAAAACGTCACATCTAAATACGGCGCTTTGCCTTGTAAGATTTTATCTTCTGCAACTGCTTCAGGATGCGACCAGTGGAATAGCTCACCAATGTTGAACAACAATGGAATAACTAGCAATGCCAATAATGGAATAACAGCAGCAAAAAATTCTACAACTCTTCTTATTGGTACGCTCCAGTCAGCTCCGACAATATACTCCAGCGAAACAAGGAATAGAGCACCAACACCAATACTTATCATAAAAGTAAACGCTATTAGATAATTGAATACAGCTCTTGAGTGATCGACAAAAAATGCTACTACACCAAGGATTATTCCCAATGCAAGCAAAGCCATACCCAATTTTGATAAGCTGGCAGGTAAATCTTTTTTCTGATATGTAATTTGATTTGTATGCATCTAAGATTTACTCCGCTTTAACCATTTTAAGATCTGCGTCAGTTGCATTCTTTGCTCTCTGTAAAGCACGAATATAATTTACGATTGCCCATCTTTCTTCTCTCGTCACCTGAGAAGCATAAGAAGGCATAACATTCTGACCAACGGTGATGATATGATAAATCATTCCATCAGAAAAATTTCTTGCTCGGTCTGAATGAAGTGTTGGTGGATTTGGAAATTGTCCTGCCAGTCTGCTATCACCATCTCCAAAATTTCCGTGACAAGGACTGCAGTAAGTTAAAAACTTCCTCTGACCAAGTTGTAAGTTTGCTTCTGTTGGAAAGTATGGATTTGATAAAACTTCTTTAGGATTTGTTTCACCTTCGAATGGATATGGGATAAATCCTTTAGCAACAGTTCCTTGAACTGGAAGTCTCATTCCTCTTCCATCTGCAAAAAAATCACTTCCGGATTGAGGAATTATTTTGGCCTGATTTTCCATCCAGTTAAATGGTTGAATATACATTAGCTTATTCAACATTAAATATGTTCCGATAGAAACAACAACTGCAACACTAAATAAGAACACAATAAATCTTGGTTCAAAAATCAGATACCCCTCTTTTTCAGGATGATATATAATTTCGGTTGAAAGAGGTTTCAGATTTTTTAAAAATTCAAGCGTGTTCTTTTCATCAAACTTCGGATCAATTGCCTCGATTACTATTCCATAATGGTCACGGGAAACTTTCTTCATGTATTCTGTATCGTGAAGCGCATGCGAATTTCTCGGAAGTCCAAAGAAGAATGCGAACATCGCAACAACTGTGGAAACTGTTGCCATAATTACCGTAACTTCAAAAGTCACAGGAATAAAAGCTGGAAGCGAGAAGTACGGTTTACCGCCGATGACCATCGGGTAATCAATTGACATTGTCCAATACATAAGTATCAATGCAAGAACAGCACCAGTAAGACCAAAAATCAAAGTAACGATACCAAGCTTTGATGGCTTCATCTTCATAGCTTTATCAATACCGTGGATTGGATATGGTGAGTTAACATCCCATCTGGTGAACCCTGCATCTGCAACTTTTTTTGCTGCTGCAGTTATTGCATTCGGATCGTTGAAGAGAGCTGTTGTACCAAAAATCTTTTTATCAGCCATGATTCTCTCCTTTGTGATGAGTTGGCTGAGCACCATCAGCGACAGCTTTAACTTCAGCAATGGAGACAACGGGTAATGCCTTGGTAAATAAAATTACCAATGTGAAGAAGAGTCCAAAGCTTCCGAGTAAAATTCCTGCATCATATAAAGTTGGTGTGAACATTCCCCAACTAGAAGGAAGAAAATCACGATGCAACGAGGTAACTACAATCACAAATCTTTCGAACCACATCCCCACATTTACAAGTAATACAATTACCATCATTGCCGGAATTGATCTTCTGATTTTCTTAAACCAGAAGAATTGAGGGAAGAAAACATTACAGCTTACCATTGTCCAGTACGCCCAGGCATAAGGTCCAAACATTCTATTAATGAAAACAAATTGTTCAAATTGAACGCCGCTGTACCAGGCAATAAAGAATTCCATACTGTAAGCATAACCTACCATCATTCCGGTCGCAAGAATAACTTTGTTCATCTTTTCAAGATGATCTATGGTGATGATGTTCTGCAGATCGAATATCTTTCTCACAAAAACTAATACAGTCACAACCATTGCAAAACCAGAAAAGATCGCACCTGCAACAAAGTATGGCGGAAAGATTGTTGTATGCCAGCCGGGCATTATCGAGACAGCAAAGTCAAAGCTAACAATTGTATGAACTGAAAGAACAAGAGGTGTTGCAAATCCAGCAAGAATCACGTAAGCTTTTTCATAGTGCAGCCAGTGACGTGATGAATGTCTCCATCCCAAACTGAAAATCGAGTAGATTGTCTTTTTTATTTTTGAAGTTGTTCTGTCGCGCAAAGTTGCGAAGTCAGGAATCAAGCCTGTATACCAAAACACAAGTGAAACTGTGAAGTACACAGAAACTGCAAAAACGTCCCAAACCAAAGGTGAAGTAAAATTAACCCATAAGCCATGTTGATTCGGATATGGAGTTAGATATCCAGCAAGCCATGGTCGTCCTGTATGAATAATCGGAAAAATTCCTGCGCACATAACGGCAAAAATTGTCATCGCTTCAGCGAAGCGAGCGATGCCAGTTCTCCATTTTTGTCTCAACAAGAAAAGAATTGCAGAGATAAGTGTACCTGCATGACCGATACCTACCCAAAAAACGAAATTAACAATTCCAAAACCCCATCCAACCGGTTGATTGTTACCCCACATCCCAACACCATAGTAGAATGTATAAGCAAGACAAATTGCACCGATAAGCAATGCACTGCCTGAAATAGTAAGTGCAATGAAGAATTTTTTATCCGGCTTAGTATCCATCGGTTTGGCCACAAGCTCTTCTATCTGAGCTAATGTCAACCGTCCTGCAACTACCGGAGCTTCAACTGAATAATCTGTGCTCACTATGCATTCTCCGGATTTTTGTTTTTAAGTTTCGCAATGTAAGTAACATTCGGTCGGATATTTAGTTCTTCAAGAAGATAATAACCAAGTTCATGGTTTCTGTATTTGCCAAATTCTTCTTCATTATTATTAATATCACCAAAATGTATGGCATTTGTATTACAAGCATCCTGACAAGCTGTTTTTACATCTGAACCTTTCAGTTCCCTGCCTTCTCTGGTTGCTTCTGCTCTGGCATCACTTATTCTTTGAATACAGAATGTACATTTTTCCATGACCCCGCGTGAACGTACTGTTACTTCAGGATTCATTAACAATGCAAAAACCGGTGATTCCTGAAATCCATCTTTAAAGTGATCGCGGAAATTGAAATAGTTAAATCTTCTAACTTTATAAGGACAATTGTTTGAACAGTATCTTGTACCAACACAACGGTTGTAAACCATCTGATTCAAACCATCGGGGCTGTGTGTGGTTGCAACAACAGGACAGACATTTTCACATGGTGCATGATCGCAATGCTGACAAACCATTACCTGGTTGTTCACATTCGGATCCTCAGGAGTTCCTGAATAATATCTATCAATTCTAATCCAGTGCATCTCTCTTCCATTATCTACCTGATCTTTTCCAACAACCGGGATATTGTTTTCAACATTACAAGCTACAACACAATCACCACATCCGAGGCATCTGTTCATATCGACCGACATTCCCCATTTAACGCCTTTGTAATCATAAAAAGGATTTACACTTGTAAGCTCATGTTTTTCTTCTTTATGAAAAATGTGCGGATCATTGAGATATTCCTGAACGGTTGCTTCCTTAATTATTCCTCTCTTTGCTGGAAGATCTTTTGTAAGTCCCTCGTTAAATGCATAAACTGTCTGCGAGGTAACAAGTTTATAACTGCCAGATACTTTTTCTACCTTCACACCTGAAAATAGCCATGGAGACAAACCACCGGAAGAAGCAAGAATAGCGTTCGCATTAAATCCAACACCGGTTCCAACAGTACCACCATTTTTTCTACCATAACCTGCTTCAATTGTAATTGAATTGTCTGAAGCACCTGGCTGAATAAAAACAGGAATGGTAAGAAAATTATTTTCGATAGAAACTTTCAAAAAATCGTTGCTTTTGAGTCCCAGATCATTTGCAGTTTTAGGTGATACAGCCGCATAATTATCCCAGACAATTTTTGAAACTGGATGCGGTAATTCCTGAAGCCAGCCATTGTTGGCAAATCTGCCATCCCGGACAGCATAACTTTCTTTAACAAGTAAAGAAAAATTTGTTGAAGTTTTGAATGGTTTAATCTCCCCAGAGGCTGCTGAATTAAATTTAGGACTAAAATTAGGTTTATCTTTTGAATAAACTATACCATCGTGAAGTGAATTATACCAAAATCGTTCAAACTCTAAATTACTTCCAGACTGAGGAAATATATTATTCTCCCAATTGCTCATTAAGTACTGATGATAAATTGATTCATCATATACTGAAGAATCTCCGGAAATTAAATTCAGTAATATTGCTTCGGTCTGTCTTGTATCATAAAGCGGTGCGATTACCGGCTGCTGAAGAGAATAAAATCCAGTTCTGGTTTTTGCATCGCCCCAGCTTTCGAGCTGATTATTAATCGGAAGAACAAAATTTGAAAGTTCGGAAGTTTCGTTCTCAAGTTCAACAAGGCTTACTACAGTATCTACTTTGGATAGTGCTTCTGCAAATTCCAGATCAGTAGGAAAATGATAAACGGGATTTGAATTAATATTTATTGCAACTGCTACTTCCCCGGATTTCATTTTCGCAGTTAAACTTTTCAGTTCTTGCAGTGAAGAAAGGGGATTAATTGAAAGAGTTGCCGATTCAAAGTCGTAGAGTGCTTCATTACCAAGGACACTGTTTAATAAATTAACAGCTATGTGAACATCTTCAGAAAGATGATCACCAGCGTAAATAATTGATTTGCCTTTGTTCTTTATTAAATCAGAAACGAGATTGTTTAAAGTTTCAAGATTGAATCCATTTTCTTCAGCAAAATTTTCTAAACTGATTCCATTAACATTCAATGGAATACCAGCACCTTTTTATTCAATGCAGCAATGAGACTCAAAATAAAATTTTGCTGAAAATCAGGACGTAGTCTTAATCTGTAATCTGCAGTCATTCCTGTTATAGTAAGATTACCTTCAACAACATAAAGACGATTGAATTTCTTGTTTACAACATCTCTTTTTTCCGAGAACAGCCGTGCATTTTGAATTCTATTATACGATTCACCAAGAAAATCACCATCGAGTGAAAGTATTATTTCAGCTTTGTTCCATTTAATCGATGGGAACTCACCGGAACCATAACTTTTTTTCCACGCCGAATTGCGTACTGAATTATCAAACTGCTCATATGAATAGATCTTTGTCGAAGGATATTTGGCAGCAAATTCATCAAACACTTTTTTTGCTGTTGGAGAAATCATTTTGTGCGTAATGATAGCAATTTCTCTGCTGCCGGTATTCATCAAATCAAATATTATCTCATCGGTTGCATCCTTCCAATTATAATCAACAAAAATTCTGTCATTTTTTTTCTTCGGGTTCTTTAACCTATCAGGATCGTAAAGATTCATTATGCTTGCCTGACCCTGTGCACATATCTTTCCTTTTGAAACCGGATGATCAGGATTACCGTCAATCTTAATTGGTCTTCCTTCGCGTGTTTTTATTAATGTTCCGCAGGCATTTGCACAAGCCATGCAAGTTGATGCATAATAATTTGCTTTGCCTAGAGTAATCTCCTCAGGTTTTTTATTATACGGAATTATTGCAGCTTTATCTCGGTAATCGGAACAAGCTGTACCTGCAAGAGCGGCAGATGCACCGAGGAGCGCAAGAAATTTTCTTCTTGAAATTGATGACATTCCGTTAGTATCAATTCCTTCAGATACACCTTGCTGAAACTCATCCTGATGAACTTTTAGGAATTCAGGAACGTTGTAAAGCTCTTCGAATGACTGCCAGTAACCTGCCTGTTCGGCAGACAGGTTTGGATTAGTGTTTTTTATTCCGTCTAATTCTTCAGCCATTCTTCTTTCCTGATTTTTCTCTTTTAACAGCGTTTGGGTTTAGTTTCACCATTAAAGAATTTTCATTAGATGAATTTTTTTTTGATGTAAAAAGATTCAATGGATTTGCTTTAATAAAAGCTGCACCAATAAGACTAGTTGAAAAGAGTGCAACAAATTTTTTTCTGTTCATATTCTTTTTATCTATGACAAGCCCAGCAGTAATCCGGACCCAGGTTAATATTTTTAAGATCAGGCAACCTATCGTGTGCATTTCGATGACAGTTTAAACAACTGTTCATTGTAAATGACTGCACCTGACCAACTTTTTCTGCCTGAGTGATCTCGCCATGACAAGCAACGCAATCAATTCCTTTATTCACATGAACACTGTGATTGAAATAAGCATAGTCAGGTACTTTATGAATTCGCTTCCACTCAAGCGGTTTACCTTCATTGTAATATTCTGTCAATTTGATGATTTCTGGTCTATCTTTCCTTGCAACAGTATGGCAATTCATACAAGTTGCAGTTGGTGGAACCATCGCATGTCGTGATTTTTCAACTGCCACATGACAATACTGGCAGTCAATCTGCATTGTACCAGCATGAAGTTTATGAGAATAATTAATCGGTTGATCCGGGGTGTAACCAACTCCATCTCTTTCGGCTCTTGAGGCAAAATAGGTAAGCGCAAACGCTGCTAATACCACGAAAATAGTAACTGGCAATCGGTTTCGGAGAATATAATCGAGGTAAGATTTCTTCATAGCCTACCCTTTAACATTCCCGTGGAAACAAGTTTCGGGATGATGAACTATCACTTTTGAATAAAATCCTGAAAACAAGATTAATAAATTATTCCGTAATTAGTTTTGAAAAATAGAAGCGCGGAGGCTTAAATTATCAACCGTATATGGTTGAACAATACTTCAATTTTTGGTCTGTAAAAATCTTAATTTTATTTAATTAAAGCAAATTTTTTATCAGTCTTTTTGTTTGACATTGTTTAATATAGATTACAACAAATATTAAACAACAAGCTTCAATATGTTGTAAACAATAATTGCAGCTATAACCATCAGGACTAAGTACAAAACAATAGTTTTAATCAATGATTTATTGAAGGTGAAATTAGCTTTCCATCCACGCCAGCCGCATTTCTTACATCTGTATAGTTCATACCATGTGAGATATTTTATTATCCTCTCTTTTGTATTCCGGGCTCTTGAATTTCGCAGCTCACCTTCATTACCGCAAACCGGACATTTGGAATAATGTTTCTTAGTTCCCATAAAAACTCGTCAGAAATTAAAAAGTATCCGAATTATTGCTAGCAATATAATCCCGGCAAATAATTTTTTTATTAAGAAATTTGAAGAAACAAGAGCAAGACGTACACCAAAAAATGAGCCTATTATTGCTCCAATTCCCAAAGGAATGGCAGCAGCAAGGACGATAAAACCGAGTGTCCCGGCTGGAGTAACTGAATCTGCACTCTGAAATAAATAAGAAATCGTTGAAGTGAGCATTGTAACTGCTGCAATAACGGACGAAGTTCCGACTGCTTTTCTTGGTTCAACCAAAAATAAATTCATCAGAGCAGGGAGATAAATAACTCCTCCGCCAAGACCAATAAACGCCGAAAAAACTCCGACAAACAATCCAAGAGGGATGTAATATTTTTCACTTAATGGATTGGAAAGAACTAGCCATTTGCGATCCTTTGATTCTAAAAGTATACTTATTAAAACTATGAAGAGTACAGAAGCGAAAATTATCTCAAGGGTTTTGGATTCAACTTTTACAACAAAAAAAGGTGCAATCGATGCGGTTACCAACGCACCGATTGAAATTAGTACTGATGGTCTCTTTAAATAATTATTTGCTCTTATGTGAAGTATAGCAGAATTGGAAACAGCTATTGCCCCTGTAAATAGAGATGTACCGATTGTAAAGTAAGCGAGTGAGCTTGATTCTATTCCAAGCAGCGGCAAACTGAAATAAAGTAACGGAACAAAAACCAATCCACCACCAATACCCAGCATTCCAATTAAAATCCCCGAGAAGAAACCGGATATTAAAAATAGTATCGAGCCAACTAATTCATTCAACGAACGTTTAACAATTTATTATAAACCTGGTTATTTGAAAGTACTTCCACTGCGGTCTGCAGTTGCAAATCTGATTTCAATTGCTCCCGTATACGACCTTCCATTCCAAGATAACGAGCCGCAATTTCAGATTTTATCTCACGGAGAATTTCATCCTTATAGATCTGCATTTCTTTTTCACACAAATCTGCTAGCTCTTTTTTAATGTTGAGTAATTCAGATTTTATTTCTGATTTATCATCAGCATTTTTAATAAGGTTATCGATTTCAATTTCAGTTTGAGATGTGTATTTAAAGTCTTCCATATTTAGATATTCTCTGAATTCACTAAATAATTTTTGATCATTCAATTCAGAATATTTGCTATCAGGATTATTGAAATAAAAATTATTTGCATATTTGAAAAATAATCCTTGTGCGAGGAGACTCTTTGTTAGTTCGCCTTTGATGGTAAATTCAACAGTTGTATCCGGAGTTATTCCACCTTTCGAATAAACCGGCCTATTATTATCCGTAAAAAATTTATTCTCAGATTCTTTAAGCAATGATTTAATCACTTCGCTTCCCTCTGAATAATCAATCCGCTGAATACTTCGTCCGCTTGGTGTGTAATACTTTGCAGTAGTAATCTTCAGGGAAGTATTATAACTCAACGGAGTTATTGTCTGCACCAATCCTTTGCCAAATGATTGCGTACCAAGAATTACAGCACGATCATGATCCTGAAGCGCACCCGCAACAATTTCAGAAGCAGAAGCACTTCCTCCATTAATAAGAACTACCATATTAACATTACTCGCAACCACAGGTTCTTCAACTGAATAATACTTTTTCTCGGTTCCCTGGTCACGGCCTCTGGTTGAAACCACTAACAAATCCCGAGTAAGAAATTTATCGCAAACATCAACAGCAATATCGAGTAAACCTCCGGGGTTTCCACGTAAGTCCAGAACAATCGAATTAATTGGCTTTTTTTCCTGAAGTTCTTTTATTGTCTTCTTTATTTCATCGCTTGCAGCTCTGCTGAAGTTAGAGAGCTTAATATAAACGTTATTACTATTTTCCGGATAAAATTCTGAATAAGTAATGTTCTTCACAATCACTTCTTCACGAACAAGATTGAAAGACAACGTGTCTCTTAATTCATTCCTCACAACTCTAAGTTCAATTGTAGTTCCGGGCTCACCTTTAACAAGCGATGAAATATCATCAATGTTGTCTGGCGTAATACTTGTTCCAGCTGCTTCAATAATTACATCGCCAATTTGTATTCCCTGGCGTTGTGCTGCATATCCATCCATCACTTCTACAACAGTTACCTCTTCACCACGAAGTCCGATTGAAATTCCAACTCCGCCATATTTACCATTAGTAATGAGATCTATATCTTCAATCTTTTTTTCATCTATGAAGATAGTATATGGATCAAGTGAAGAAAGCATTCCCTGAATTCCGGCACGCAGGAATTTTTCAGGATCAACTTCATCTACATAATTGAAAGCAACTTCTTTATATACTCTGCCTAGTAAATCCAGATTTTTGGCAATTTCAAGGTATATATCACCTCTACCTGGATAGAAACCTACAGCAAAAATAAATATCAGCAGCAAACCTGGAATTAAAATAAATTTTTTCTTCAAGACTGAATTCACCTCCGGTCGATTAATTCTAATTCAGAAATAATTTGATTTTGTATGGTTTCAATCGTTTGAGTTCCATCAATAACTTTAAATCTCTCTTCGCTCCTGGCAATTTCAAGATATCCATTTCTAACACGGTTATAAAATTCGATATCTGCAACTTCGATCCTGTCAAGTTTGATTTTACTTTTCTTTTTCTTTCTTTCGTTTGCAATACCAACCGGGATATCAATGAAAAAAGTCAGGTCAGGGATTGTATCGCCAATAGATAATTCATGAACTTTCATTACTACTTCTTTTGCAATTCCTCTGCCATATCCCTGGTATGCTGTTGAACTATCGTGAAACCTATCCGAAATTACATAAATGCCTTTTTCCAAATAAGGTCGAATTTTTTCCCGTACTAATTGCGCACGGCTCGCAGAAAATAACAGAAGTTCTGCTTCAGCAAACATTTTTTCGTTTTTATTATCCAGAAGGATTTTTCTTACTTTTTCCGATATTTCTGTTCCACCCGGTTCTCTAAGAATTTCAACTTTTTTATTGTGTTCTTCAAGGTAGTCCTTTAAAAGTTCAATCTGAGTTGATTTCCCGGAAAAATCTATTCCTTCAAATGAGATAAACATATTGTTTTCGTTTTTTTTGATTAAAATTTTCTTGTGTTAATATAGATAAACTTTGTTCTGTATTAAAATATATGTCAATTGAAATGATTCAGTATGACCTTATTACGTATCGCAGCCTGTCAGGTTTGGTAAATTGCAGAGTAACATTTTTTGGTAAGGAGATTTCCGGTTTAACACTTCCGGTAGTATCTCGCACAAGCGTCAGATATTTAACATATGCATTGAATTGCCCGGGTTTCAGCTTCCCGAGAATTTCAATTCCTCCTCTAACCTGAATACCTATTTTATTTGGAAGAAGAACAACCTCTTTCCCATCCGGCAGATCAATTACTTCAACAGGAATATCTTCGAACTGCTTATCAACTATCCTTTGGACGTCAATTGTAGCTTCAACTGAATTTGAGCTGAAGCTAAAACCTTGCATTTTCGGGAAGCCTATTTCGGTTTGTGTTTTGCTGTCCAGTGATGTGAAAGTTCTGGATTCTGTTTTGATGGCTTCCATTTTTCTTAAATAACTTACCGGACCGCTCACTAAAACAGAATCAGGTTTTAAAAGAACGTCCATTGCTAATCCATAGCCGGGTTTAAAATCTAATTCAAGTCCGGAAACGATTGGCAATTTTTTAGTGAGGATCCTTTCTACAAAAAAATTAATTGTATCTGGATATATTTTAATGATGTCTATATCAGAAAAAAGCAGCCGGTTAGTTTCAAGATATTTTTCAAGGTTGAGACGATAATTACCGCTGTCTTTATCAAGTGTTACACGGAATTCAGTTTCGGGTCCTACATTAATTGAAAGAAGCTTCCAGCCCTGGCCCCGAACTCTGATTACTATTTTTTCAGGAAGTTGTGTGCCTGTCGTGTAACCTTCAGGCAAATTAAGTAATGCCAGTTTAACATCAACATTAGTGTAATAGACATCGGAAAGTGAAATCGATCCCCACAGAATGGTAGCAAAAACCAGGGAAGCAATAAAGATGTTAATTTTTTTTCTCACGGTTCGATTCTGTTAGTTGGAACCTTTTTGGAATAAGAAGTACGAAGCAAAACTATTTTTGAAGAGCTTTAAAGAAATCCAGAAGTTCACCCCGATTTGCACGTGAAATTTCTCTGCCTTTAATCGGGAAATCCTCAAAGTCTCTAGCGAACCTTCTTAGCTGATGTACGTTCATAACTTCGAGTTCAGACATTGTAAATTTTTGTGCACCCCTTGATTTCGGTGTTTTAACTTTCTCAGCTTTGTATGTTTCACCAAGTGCTTCTTCTTTAAGTTTTTCAATTGTAGATAAAGTTGTTGATTTTGTTACAGGTTCAACCTCTTCAAAAAGTTCTTTCTCTTTAACTTTTATTTTTTTTTCCAGTTTAGGTTTAACTGGTGATGGAACCTTTTCAATTGGGCGAGATTTAATAGAACTTGCATCAGTTGCCGATATCCCATTGATGATACCACGAACCTGATCATCAGGTCTGGGAATAATATGAGTGGAAATTAATTCGCCTACTCTCTGTGCTGCTGCAGCACCTGCATCTACAGCTGATTTAACTGCAGCAGTTTCTCCAACAACAAGAATCGCAACCAGACCACCCTGAACTTTCTCTTTTCCGATGAGAGTAACTCTTGCTGCTTTAACCATAGCATCGGCAGCTTCAATTGAAGCCACCAAGCCACGGGTTTCAACCATACCCAGTGCCTGATCAGCCATAATATTTTTTACTTAGATCTTTTTGGGAGAATCATTTCAACGTCTGAATGAGGACGTGGAATTACATGAACTGAAACTAATTCACCAACTCTTTGTGCCGCGGCAGCTCCTGCATCTGTTGCAGCTTTAACTGCTCCCACATCTCCTCTAACCATTACAGTTACATAACCTCCGCCAATGGTTTCTTTCCCGATTAACTCAACTTTTGCTGCTTTGACCATTGCGTCCGCAGCTTCGATGGAACCTACCAGTCCTTTGGTTTCCACCATTCCGAGTGCATCAAGTGACAATGCTGACATAGAAATGCTCCGAATTAATTGATTTATGGCTGAAAAAATAGTTTTTTCAAATGATAATGTCAAACTTATTTATAGATAAATTTTTATTTTATCAGAGCTTAGTATGATGACCTGATAAAAATTATTAAAAGGCCTCACTATTTTGTTGAGTTAAGATACTCCTGTAGAATAATAGCAGCCGAGTGTCTATCCAACAAATCCTTCTTTCGTCTTGCTGATTTTTTCGCAACCGATTCATTCACTTTTTCCTGTGCAAGCACTGAAGAAAATTCTTCATCCCAAAAAATGACTTCAATTTTAATTTTCTCTTCAAAATCTTTTTTAAAGATATGGATTTTATCCGCCAAGTCCTTTGACGATTTAAACCTGGATGATGGAAGTCCGAGTATAACTTTAATTACATTTTTTTCAGTTACTAAACGAAGAAGGTTTTCGATTAAATTGTGATCATTAATTAGAGTTTTGAAAGGATAGGCAAATGTAAAAAGTGGATCACTCAATGCAATTCCGACTCGCTTTTCTCCATAATCAATTGCCATTATTCTTGATTCAGAATTTACTTGCTCCAAATAATTAACTTCCTTCAAATCTTTCTACTTTATAAAGACCACGAAGTTTTTTCAACCTGTCGATAAGAATGTTCAGGTGCTCCAGATTATTAACATAAACCATGACCGAGCCCTCAAAAGTTGAATCATTGGTGTTAATATTGATCGATTTAATATTTGTGTTTTTGTAAGAAACAATAGTGTGTGCAATGTCATTCAGAATTCCGGGACTATCCTCACCTTTCAATGCAAGTCCCGCTACGAACATAGTTCCATCCGTACCTGGCCAATCTACAGAAACCAATTTATCGCTATCAATTTTAGAAAGATTTATCAGATTATTGCAAGTCTTCCTGTGAATTTTTACTCCTTCACCAACCGTTATGTATCCAATAACCGGATCACCTGGAATTGGATTACAACATTTAGCATATGAATACATAATACCTGAAGATTTACCATCAACGATGATTCCGCCAGCATCTTTTCGCGCAATGTCTGCAAACTGATCGAAAGCTAGAATTTTATCTTGTTCTTCTGAGGTTTTATCTTCGCTTGTACTTAGAATTTTGTCCAGGTTAACATTGCCCTGCGCAATAGCTTGATAAAATTGCGAATTATTGTCGTACTTAAACTTTCTTGCAATCCTCGAAACTTCGCTTGTTGAAAATGATAATTTTAATTTCTTGAGCTTTTTATTCCAGATTTCTCTTCCGGCTTTAACTATCTTTTCCTCTTCCTTGTTCATCCATTTACGGATAGCTGATTTTGCTTTCTGAGTTTTTACAAACTTTAACCAGTTCTTATTTGGATGCTGATTCTTCGAAGTTATAATTTCTATTTGGTCACCGCTGTGAAGCGGTGTATCAAGCGGCACTATTTTACCATTTATTTTTGCGCCAATACATTGATAACCAACGTTGCTGTGAATTTCAAATGCAAAGTCAACCGGCGTTGAATCTATCGGGAGTCTTCTCAACTCTCCTTTCGGAGTGAAGACATAAATTTCATCCTGGTAAAGATTCAGTTTAAAGTCTTCTAAAATTTCTCTACGTGTTTCATCTTTTCCTGCTCCTTCAAAAATATCTCTTATCCAGTTCAGCCAGTTTTCAAGATCTTTATCCGATGTAGTTTTATCTTCTTTGTACTTCCAATGAGCTGCAAGACCACGCTCGGCAATTTCGTGCATCTTTTTTGTTCTGATCTGAACTTCAACCAATCTTCCTTCCGGTCCAATTACTGTTGTGTGGATGGATTGATAGTTGTTATTCTTCGGAATAGATATATAATCTTTAAATCTGTCAGGAACAGGTAGATACATCTGATTAACTATGCCGAGTGTAGTGTAACATTCATTGGTATTTTCAGTCTCAAGTATAATTCTTAGGGCAAATAAATCATAAATTTCTTCGAATGGTTTATTACGCTTCATCATTTTACGATAAATGCTGTAGAAGTGCTTAGGTCTCCCTCCCATCTCATATTTCAATTTATATTCATCGAGTTTTTTCCTTACTGGATCAGAAAATCTTTTTATATATGCTTCTCTTTCTTTGCGTGTACTTTTTACTTTCCCAACCAGTTCCTCATAAGTCTCACGATTCAGGTACTTGAAAGATAAATCCTCAAGTTCCCACTTTACTCTTGCTAGACCAAACCTGTTTGCAAATGGAGCGTAAATCTCAAGTGTTTCCTGTGCAATTCGTTTTTGCTTATCAGGACTAACGAATTCAAGCGTACGCATGTTATGCAGTCGATCGGCAAACTTTACAAGAATAACCCGTACATCCTTTACCATGGAGAGAAGCATCTTACGGTAGTTTTCTGCCTTGGTAATATCCTGACCTTTAAAAATTCCGCTTATCTTCGTTACACCGTCAACAATTTCTGTTACTTCCTTGCCGAATTCTTTGGTCATCAGGTTGAGATCGAAATCAGTATCTTCAACTACATCGTGCAGGAGAGTGGCAACAACAGTGATATCATCGAGCGGAAATTCCTCAACAACAATTCTTGCAACTTCATAGGGATGGTAAAAGTATGGTTCGCCGGAAGCTCTCAGGTCATGCTTGTGTGCCTCAAGTGCAAACTTGAACGCCTTGGTTATCAGTCCTTCGTCAACCTTCGGGAGGTTTTTATGGCAAACATCAAGAAGATCCTCCAACAATTTCTTATCGTCTGGGCTATTTTTACTCATTATCTCTTAAAATAAATCATACAACTTTTCGGTAATAATTTACTCTATTTTATTCACTTGGTAAAGTCAGGCTCAATTAAGTAAAAAGGATTCCCCTCACTTAGTCAAATCGTTCTTTAAAGAACGTACTCTCTCCAGTCTTTCATTTAAATCATTTTTAACTGACTTCGGCAAATTTTTAATTGCGAGAATTTCATTACAATATTTTAGTGCGTTTGCTTTATCACCTTTTTTCGCATATTGCTGTGCAATCAAATGTTTAAGTACGATTGTATTTTCATAATTCCCATTTAAAGAAGAGGGATATGAGTTCAGAATATCTTTGTAAAGATCGATTGATTTAGAAACATCAGTTTCTTCGTACGCTCTGGCGAGGCCCCACTTAAATGTTCTTGATTCAGGGAATTGCTTTAGAGCTTTTTCAGCAACTGCTATTGCATCACTGAATCTTTTCTGATCGATGTAAATCCAGATTAAGGAATTAATCGCAAGGTAAGTATTATAGCTCGATGAATCAATCGCAACAATTAAACGATCGATTCCAATTTTCTTGGTATCGTTTGTAAATGGAAGCCAGTCCATAAACTCCATCTTCCTGCTCTTCCAGTATTCAAATGTTCCAATTGCAATGTAAGCTTCGAAAAATTTTTTATCTGATTCTAATATTCTTTCAAACTCGGAAATCGAATTGACACCCGAAGAAAGCGCAGAGAACCAGCTTCCATTGATTGCATCAAAGTATGATATGTATCCTTCGGCAAGTGCATAAAAATATCTGTACCAGATATTTGATTGATCTTTTTCTAAAAGAAGTTCTGCCTGGTCTTTCGCATCTTCAAGATTATTTAGGATATAATCTTCATCAAATTCCTGTGCATAATCATAAGCTTGAGCGATTTTATTTACGGCAAGATATATTTTACCGAGAGGAATTTCAGGATAATCTTTCTTTAGTTTGATAAACATATTCTGAGCAGCATTATAATCCTGGTTGACTATGCTACTAATTCCCAAACGTAAAAGTGAATCAACTACCCTATCAGGATAAACCTGAGCATTTACAAATGAAGGAAAGACGAATAAAAACAGAAATAGAATAAACTTATAGTGTACCAAACGTGCGATCTCCTGCATCACCCAAACCTGGAAGTATGTATCCTTTTTTATTTAATTGACGATCAAGTGTAGCAGTAAAGATTATTAAATCAGGATGATCATTTAATAATTTAGTAACTCCCTCAGGTGCGGCAATTAGACAAGCAAACGACAAATTCTTTGCTCCGCGTTTTTTTAAAAAACTTATTGCAGCCGATGCACTGCCACCTGTTGCTAACATCGGGTCAAGTAATATTACATCAGACTTACTTAAATTCTTTGGGGTCTTTAAATAATAACTGTTTGGCTTAAGAGTAGTTTCATTTCGTTCAAGACCAACGTGCCCAAGCTTTGCATCTGGTATTATCTCCAGAAAGCCATCAACCATTCCTAGTCCGGCACGAAGCACAGGAATTAGTACAACGTCGTGGAGTAGTCTATAACCTTTGGTTCTCTCAAGCGGAGTTTCAACTTTAATTTCCTTAAGAGAAAATGCATTACTAATTTCAACGGCCATCACATTGGAAATTCTTTTTACTGCAGCTCTGAACATTTCAGTGTTGGTTTTCTTGTCTCTTAATACAGAGATATCTTTTTTAACCAAGGGGTGCTGTATGAGAACAAGATTTTTATAAGATGAATTCTTCTTCAATTAATTACTTTCATTTTTTAAGAAAATTTTTTACCAAGCAAACTTAGAATATTTACAAACGGAGAAAGCGGTGGAGTGTAATTGTAATTAATCTTTGGAAGTACTGATGCCGGAACTTTTAATTTGATTAACGCTGATATGAGATCAGCATATCCGGAAACTTCTGTCCCACCGAGAAATGATGCACCCAAAATTCGTTTACTTATTTCATCTGTTATTATCTTTCCAGTCACGATATCGCTTCCGGGCATAACATCAACAAGATTTTTTGCTTTAACAAATACCGTTTCAATTGTGAATCCGGATTTCTTTGCTTCTGCAGAAGAAAGTCCTATCTGTGCAAAATATTTGTTGAAAATTTTTACAGTTATATTTTTAATAACAGGTTCATACTTAACATTTCCTCCGGCGGCATTCTCACCAGCAATATGTCCTAAGTTATATGCATTAGTAGCAAGTGGGATATAATCCAGTTTTCCTGTGACTGCATTTATCACTTCAATGTTATCACCAGATGCATAGATAAACCTATCTGAAGTTTTCAAATATTGATCAACTTTTATTGCGCCTGATTTTCCTAATTCCAACTTTGTTGATTGAGCGAGATAACTATCTGGTTCAAATCCAACTGAAAGTATCAGCATATCTATTTCAATAAATTTCTTTCCATTTCGAACTGAAATTAATTTATCTGCTTTGACTACAGGTTCTAAATCATTTATTCCACCAATGAAATCTACTCTGTTCTGCTTCAATATTTCCAGAATTTCATCTGAAAATTCCGGATCAGCATTAGGCATTGGTAGCTTTTCCTTTTCAAATATCGATACTTTAATACCGCGTTTAGTCAGAGCATCTGCGGCCTCCAGGCCAATATAACCGGAACCAACAACAACAGAGTTCTTAACTTCATTGTCTTTCAGATAATTGTTTATCCGTAAGAGGTCGTTAATATTTTTAAAAGTGAAAACATTTTTCAGGTTAAGATCAAATCCCGGAATTGTTTTAGCTCGCGAACCGGTACATAGAATTAGCCTGTTATAATCCTGCTCAAAGATTTTATTTTCTATCAGATCTCGAACGATAACATTTTTTTTTCTGATATCAATTTCTTCAACAAAATGTTTTACAAAGACCTTTACATTTTTTTCTCTCTGAAATGTTGCAGGATTAAAGAAAATAATTTTGTCAATATTTTCTATTTCGCCGGAAAGCACATAAGGCATTTCACATGTGCCTGTGGAAATGAATTCACTTCCCTCATACAAAATCACTTCGGCATTCGGGTTAAATCTTTTTGCTTTTGCAGCAGCGGCTGGCCCGGCTGCATTTCCTCCAACGATAATTATTTTTACAGGACGTTTCATCTACTCGTCCTTTGAAGATTTGGATTTAAAACTCAAAGTCATTGGTACACCGTTAAATCCCCATTGACTTCGAATAAGTTTTTCTAGAAATCTTTTATAATTATCTCCAACGTGTTTCGGGTAATTACAGAAGAAAGCAAAAATCGGATAGTGCTCGCCGATCTGAGTAATGTATTTTATTTTAACTTCTTTACCTGATGGAGTTGTATGCGGTGGTGATTTTTCAATCTCAGGAAGAAGAAAATCATTTAGCTCTTTTGTCGGAATTTTCTTTTTACGTTCTTCACTCACCCGTTTACTTAGTTCAATAAGTTTGAAGATTCTCTGCTTTGTCAAAGCTGAGATAAAAATTATTTCAGCATAATCAATTGCACCCATTTTCTGATGAAGCGCCTTTTCATAAAACGCAGATGTGTTTGAATCTTTTTCAACAAGATCCCATTTATTGATGGCAATGATCAGCCCTTTCCTCCAGCGAACAACTTCGTCAATAATTTTCTGGTCCTGCTTTTCTAAACCGATCATTGAATCAATAAGAACAACTGCAACATCACACTCGCCTATCGCTTTTAGAGATCTTATGTTTGAATAAAATTCAATGCTCTCCTGAACTTTTTTCTTCTTACGAAGCCCTGCCGTATCAATCAGTACTATTTCTTCACCGTAATATTTCATGATTGAATCGATACTGTCGCGGGTAGTCCCGGGAATATCCGTAACGATACTTCTCTCTTCGCCAAGAAGTGAATTTACAAGCGAAGACTTTCCAACATTTGGTCTGCCAACGATTGCAATTTTAAGTCTGGGATCTTCATCTATTTCAATTTCGTCACTGAATTCTTTTGTTACTTCTTCGAGCAGATCACCGAGATTTCTTCCGCTTAGTGCAGAGACGGGATAAATTTTATTGACACCAAGTCTATAGAATTCTGCTGCGGCTGCATCGAAGTTCGGTGCGTCGGCTTTGTTAACAATAAGAAAAAACTGCCGGCCGGAAGCTCGTAACATCGTCATTATTTCTTTATCGATTGGGAGAATACCATCACGGACATCAACTACGAATAAAATACTATCCGCTTCACTGATTGCTATTTCCACCTGTTCACGGATTGCAGTCTCAAACACATCTTCACTTTCAGGAACGTATCCGCCGGTATCGATCACCTGAAACTTTTTACCTGACCAATCTGCTTCACCGTAAATTCTATCTCGAGTAACGCCGCTTACATCATCAACAATCGCATCTCTTTTTCCAATAAGCCTGTTAAAGAGCGTAGATTTCCCGACGTTCGGTCTTCCAACTATTACAACTAAAGGTGTTTTCATATTAAAAGATTATAATAAAGTCCCGAGAAACTCGAGACTGAAATATAATTATTTGGAAGAGAAGATTATTTAAGCAGTATCATTTTCTTTGTTTCAATATAGTTCCCAGCTTGCAAGCGATAGAAATAAATTCCGCTTGGTAATTCCCTGATTCCGGACAAGCCGGAATGACTATCGAATTCAATTTCATATTTTCCTGCTGGTTTTTCTTCATTAACAAGTGTTGCAATTTCTCTTCCCAATAAATCATATACTTTTAGTGTTACGAATTGCTGACTGCCAATTGTAAACTGCAGACTGGTGGTTGGATTAAACGGATTCGGATAGTTCTGCATTAACTCGAAACCATGCGGAGCGAAATCCTCTTGAGCTAGATTTACAATTATTGGTTCAAATGTGACTTCGAAATGCCCGCCTGTTCCTGCCGGTAAATTCAATACGCGGGTTATGTTATTATAATTGGAATAACTCTGACCATCGAGCAAAACCTGAGAGATGACCAATCCTTCATCACGGATTGCAATTGGTGTAAGATTGATTTCCCGATCTGTTGGAAGAGGATAAAAATTATAATGAAGCTTTGCGGACTCTTCAGTAAATAAAAGTTTTCCATACAGGTAAGTGTAATATCCTGTCTCGATTGAATGATATCCGGACTTTCCTGAATTTCCTTTCGCTTCATTCCATGCAAATCCTCCGTAACGTGTCCTGTCTGCGTATACCTCGCCATTCTGATGATCGACAAAATACTGCATATAAAAATTGATCGTCGCGTCTGCCATTTGCAGATACCAGTTTTCTTTTGTGAGATTGTACATCTGAAGTCCGGCAACAATAGCCTGCTCCATCTGCCACCACGCTTTTGTTGAATCCTGCAATCCCCACAAAAGCATTACTCCTGTAATCCGGTTGAAATCCTTATATGGTCCTCCGAAATCGTGATCATATCCGTTCTGCCAGACATCGTTGATCATATATTCAGCGGTACTGATGTAACTTGTATCAGGAAATAATTGATTGACTCTCGCAAGACACCACCCTGCTTTCAATACGTGACCCATTATTGTCATAGTTTCGTTGTTGTTCCAGTTCCAGTCGGAGTCAAACCTTTCAACCATTCCGATAGCTTGCTGCGGCATACTTGCGGCAAACCTGATTTTAATTTCTTCAGCAATTTCAAGAAGCCTCTGTTTATAAACTTCTTCTTTTGTCATTAAATAAAGATAGAGAAGATGTGTTGTGATTGCATCGACTGTTGCATTGAAACTTTTATCCCAGGCAGTTGAGTTTGTGTAATTTGTCTGATCGAAATAACCTAAAAAATCTGGACGATTATCCCAGTAATAATCTTCAAGATGCTGATAACCTCTCATCAGCCAGTTCCAGGCTGTTGTATCACCTGTTGCTTCATAGTAAGCAGCAATTCCAAGCAGCGCATAGTGCTGGTAAAATGCTGTTTTGTTTGCAGTTGGATTTATCGGAATTCCGTTAATATTAAGTTCCTGTATCCATCCGCCGTGAGTTTCATCCCAAGCGTGTTCGTACATCCAATCGAGAGCATTTTTTGCATAGCTGAGATAAATTGTATCGCCGGTAAGCATATAAGCACGCACCAATCCATACGCATTCCTGGATTGAGTAAGCATGTTTTTATTTGTTCCCCATTGTGTGAGCACGTTACCAAATTTATCTATGTTGGTGAAGAATCCGCCAATTGAACTATCCCACGTTTGAAGCCAGAAATTTGCACAGCTGTCTGTGTATCCGATTGCCAGATCGGGATTGAGCAGATACGGTGAAGTTGGAGTGTATTGAGCAAAGTTCCGGAAAGTAAATAAAATTATTATTGTGATAAGTAAATATTTTTTCATAGTTCATAATAAAATTTTGTTATGCAAAAGTAACGATTTAAAATATGAAGGGCGAGATATCATCTCGCCCCAAAAATTTTTTCAAAAAAATTTAATTAAAAACTGAACTTCACTTTTAATGTAGGAATGAGTTCAGTTCCTGTTGCTGTGTTGATTGGTTCTACTCGAAAGTTCACAGCTAAATTGTTATTAAACCTCGTCGCTCCCCATACGGCTTCTGCGGCACTAAGCAAGTGGTTTATGTATATTCCAATTACTGCAGTGGATGCAGTGTTATAGTAATCATTTGCTTCCCCTCTCAGACCGGAATAATAAGTAAAGTTTGGTGAGATGAGTGAATTGTTTGCGCCACCGGTATAATCATTCCATCCTCCGGCATACTGATGATACTTGCCAATGAGTTCATAATACTGCTGCTCCCCGTGTGGCGGCAAATTATGTGAACCTGTTTCTGCATTATTTAACTCAGCCCAGTTTACTCTTTCCCATGGCGGAAGGTTCGGATCATTACTTATTATTATTTTGTTCAGCATTTCCGGGTCATTGTTGTATTGATATTCAACCAGCCACTCAGCATAACGCACAACACTCCAGTTGTGCTCGGGATTCGTATAATCATCGGCATAATTTTCGAAAAATTCAGTTTGATCATCGCCCTTATTATCGTATGTGATTGCAGTTGTAATCAATGCAGCTTCGACTGCGACAAAAATTCCTGCAATCCACCAGTCTTCGTTATAAACCTGTCCTGCACCGGGAATAATTGCTGATAAAACTCCAGAAAGCACAGGAGACTTTTTTCCGGGAAGATCATCTGCCATCGGATTGCTTGTCAATTCAGAATAAGTACGGGAAATGATTTTTGTATCTGCAAACAAGCTGCCGGTAAATTCAAATTTATTATTTGTGATTTCCTGCCCGAATGCAAAAGCAGAAATCATAAGAAGTAGAAAAAATATTTTTACAGTTTTCATTACAATTACCTTAAACGATTAGGATTTGTAAAAGCTGTTTTTGAATTGACAATTTCGAATCCGAAAAGAATTCCTCCGTAAAATCTCCATTCTTTCCCATAAGTTGCAACACCCTGTTCAACGACCTTATCGAATTGATCGAAGCCGTAAGATGCATTAAAGAAAAGCGCCGTCGGAAATAGATAATATGAGTTCATATGAAGACGGATTTCTGCACCCGCACCTTTTTTGAAATCGGAGAACGAAGTGAAATCACCTGTCCATGCATTGCCGTAATCAAAATGAAATGAGAGAAATATTTTATCGAAATAGAGGAAGCTCAACTTGTAATCAATATTTCTCCAAAGCGGAAAACGATAAGTTAAATTTATCCACGCAATTTCATTTCCGCTGATAGAATAAAACGGATATGCTTTCATTCCTATCAAACCGCCAAGATAAAAATCAAAAAAGTCCGGAACAGCAGGTCCGAGTATTGTTCCACCGACGAGTCGAGTTGTGAGAGTGTGATCTCCCCACAGTTGTGAATAGAGACTTCCGTCAAACAATACACGATGGAAATTGTAATCATTGTATTTTGGAACAAGCAGTCCATCTTCGATCACATACTCGCCTTCGTCATTAAATTCATTCCACTCGTAATCGTAAATTAAATCGAGAGACATTCCAACAGGGTTTATATCAGTATCACGTGTTGGCTTGAGCGCTTCAAAGTTATAGCTCACTCTGAAATCTCTTCCGATAAAATAAGTATCATCAGAAGTTGGGTAAAGAATCGGTTCCCCATCTGTCGGAATTAAAAAGCTTGCTAAAGTTGCAGTGTAACGGCTGAAAATAAATCGGAGTTCAAGATCGTTATAACGATTGATTATTTGATGTCTTGCAGCAAAATCAAACTCCAAAAGATTGTACGTAACTTCAGTTGGAATAATCTGATCGTAGGTTACATTTCCATTTACAGTATCAGGTCCGAAAAGAACATCAACATCTGCTTTCCTGCTTACGCTGTAAAGTTCTGCAGAAAGTTCTGGTCTTAACCCAATTAGACTTAACAAAGGAAGCTTGTTTTTGTATTCAAAGATGAAGAACAAATCACGTTCCCACACAGCATTAATATCTGCACCTGCAAATATTGAGTATCGGTTCAGCATATCATTTGACGCAACGTAAACACCAGGTTTTATTCTCTGCCAGAAACTGTTTTCAGTATTGTAATTATCAAACCTGATGTATGGGAAAAAACTTAATGTTGAAAAAGCACCGCTGTATTTTAATTCAGTGTATTCCGGAGTTTCGTAGTCGTTAAAATTTTTCAGCGAGTCAATATCAAACTGCTCAATATCACCATTCGGCTTTGTCATATCGAGCGGAGGATTTTTTCTCCAGACATAACTTGCTGATGTACTTACATCTTTTTGTTCATCATTATTCACGTAGAAAATTTTGTAACCGGATGAAGTGTATCCGGAATAAGTCAACTCACCGTTTTCATTAACATCCGGCATAAATGCACCGCCCAGAACGTTCGTTAACTGTTTCTTTTCTTTAGTCACCGGATTAAAAGAATAGATATTGTAAATGCCAGTTTCATCTGATGCATAAATTATATTTTCGTTTTTATCAAAAACAGGATTTCTTTCATCTTTGTCCGTTTGAATTACAAATTCATAACCGGTACCATCAACACTTACCTTTGCGATATCTCTTGTCTGATGATACGAATAATCAAAGATTATATATGAATCATCGTTTGAGAATTTAGGATTGTAAACTTGCTCGCCATTTTTAAATTCTGTGAGAGCTTTGAAATTTTTGCCATCGATATCAATAATTCCGAGATTGGTAGTTCCATCTTTCTGAAATAGAAAAACAATTTTCTTTCCATCGTTTGAAACATCAGGTTGATTCGCACGAAGGTTTTCTGTTAATCTTATCTCATCATCTTCATCCACATCGTAAATAAATATATCATGAACGTTGTACCAATTTGGATTGTCTTCAGTAATCTTTGAGTAGAGAATTTTATTTGTTCCCGGAATCCAGCTGTAAGTTGAACGAACTCCAGTGACTAATGTTTTTTCTGTTTTAGTTTCTAGATCATATTCATAAATCGAAGAAGGACTGAAATAATCCGATGACTTGTTTGAGATGTAGTAAATCTTTTTTCCATCTTCGCTGAATGTTGGATAAAAATTGCCAAATCCTTTATCTGCAATTTTATCACCTTCCACTATATTTGATCTGATTTTTTCAACACGCTCCGAATAGTCTTTTTCAAGAAAACTTTTCCATTCGTTATAAATTTCATTTCCATCTTTTCTAAGAACATCTTCAAAAGCTGCATCAATTGTAAAGTTGCCCAGCTTGCCTAGTTTCTCAGTTATCTCTCTAAGCTTATCTTCTCCATACTGTTGAGCAATGTATCTCGTTAAAGCAAAACCTGAGTTGTATACCGACTCATTGCCGAGACTTGTTTTTCCGAAAACTCCCATCTCATTCCAGGTCAGCATATTTCCATCAAGAACGTAGCTTCTTAAAATCATATCGCGATGCGCATCCCAGTTATCGTAATCAAATTCCTGACGCATATATTGAGCGGTTCCTTCAGCGAACCACGCAGGAACGTTCACAGATGCAATCGGATAAGAAATTACATAGTTAGGATAGCCATATAGAATATCAGGTCTTCTTTCTTCCTGATAGTTTAACAATTGAAGAAAAACAGCAGGAACGGAACGCGATAATTTCATTGCCGCCTGAATTTGCACAAGATGAGTGAACTCGTGAGAAATTACATTACGAAGCCAGTTGTGTGTTCCGCGAAGATCGAAATCAAGTGCACTTGTCCATATTTCAATTTTGTTATCGAAGAAATATGTAGCTCCGTTTGAGTAATCGTCAAGATCTTTAATCACATAATGAACTTTATCAGGTTCATAATCATAGAGCGAGCAAATCGGATCCCAGACTTCATCAGCAATTTTAGCTACGACTTTTGCTGTTCGTTCGGCTCCGTTGTGATAATGAACTTCAACGTGTTTTCCTTTAATTGTAAACCAATCCAGTTCGGGATGAAATTCAGTGAACTGGGCGAATAATTTTCCCGATAAAAGTAATATGGTCAGAGCAGAAAGTAGTTTCTTCATTAAGAAAAGTATTTATTTTCAGATTGTAGAATTAGTGATAGGTTCTAATTAATTCTTATAATTTTGCTTAATCGTTTAGTTAGACTTTAATGTAATCCCACTTTTTCTGTCATTCCCACGAAAGTGGGAATCCATTTTATCAAGAATTTGGATTCCCGTTTTCACGGGAATGACACAGGCAATTCTTTACTTTACGACCGCTATTTTAATAACTGCTTGTTCTGTTTTGCCGCAATCGCAGACAGCTTCGATTCGCGCGAGATAAACTCCGCTTTGAATATCGCCAACATTCCAGACAGTTTCATTATCCATTCCACCCTGAGCTTCATCGTTCAGCTCTGCAACAAAATCTCCTGCAAGATCGAAAATCTTTATGTTGATTTTTGAATCTTCAGAAACATAATAACGTATATTTGTTGTTCCTTCGCAGACAGGATTCGGATAGTTGTATGCTCTGTTTGCAGGAAAGAACTCATTTATCCTGTTTGTATTTTCTGCAGCGTCAATGAATGAGGTGTTCTCACTGTTGGCAAATTGTTCCTTCCAAATAATTTCACCTTCAGCCGAACTAATAGACCAGGCTTGCAATAAACCGTCATAATTTGCAGCCACCAAATTGACTTTACCATTTAAATTAAAAAACGAAAGTGTTGAATATGCATGACCTAAAGATATTGGAAAACCAGGAATCAATTTGCCTGACCCACCGTCAATAGCATATATATCACCTTCGTTTGTTGCAAAAACAATCTCAGGTCTGTTATCCCCTTCAAAATCTGCAGATATTGGTGTAGTTCCACGGTATTCACTATTGAACTGAAATGGAAAATTATCAGCCATTGTGCCTTCAAAATTGTTGGCTTCAACTATTGACTTGTTCGATGTAAGGATATAAACATTACCATCTCTTTTTAGATCAGAGAGTGAAAAAGTAAGCGGTATATGATCACCGGAATATTCTACAACATTTAAAATGTTACTGCCTTGTATTACATAAAGTCTTCCCATATGAATTGGCGGAGTAAATTTCTGAGTAAGAAGTAGCGCAATAATATTTCCATCCCGATCTTTTGTTAATGCTAAATCTTGTACAAAATCATCCATAATTAACAATGAACCGGATGAACTAATGTAGATTTTTGTATCAGCAGGAGGTATTTTGGGAGTACAAGTTATAGCATAAAAATCCTCGTGTACTGCAAGATGATTAATATTATAATTGCCAAAGTAGATACTATCCTTCAATTCAGGAGCAACATTAGGTAAAGAACCCAAAGAATATTTATATATACTGCCAGTCCAGGAGCCAAACCATAACTCCTTCTCACCACTCAATTTAGTATTAATTACACAGTTACTTAATATTGGTGGTACTATCAGTTGTCCAGTATTATTGATTGAACCATCGGTCATCCAAAAGTTTAATTCTCCAAGTTCCGGACAAAAAATGTATAGAACATTGTTGAAAATTGTCACGGCTGGTTTACCAATAGAGAAGTATTCCGACGATTTATAAATCAATGAATCTCCTCTGATAACATATAAAGTATAGTTGTCATCGACAGCAATAAAATATACTTCATCATTAAAAACTATGGACGATAGTTTTCCAGCAAATGCTTGAGTTGGTGCAGATGGAAATTTGAATGAGTACAATGGTTTAATAATTGAATCACCAAACTCAACTCTAAAGCTCATTCGGTTATCGATCTCAGAAAAATCTTTAATTGTAATTAAACTGTTTGCACCTGTGTTGGTTAGAGTATTTGGTCGTGTGTCTTTTGCAAAACGGTTTTCAAATAACTCGGAAGGATTATCAGCATACCAGAAATCTTCCTCAAATCCTTCACCAATTACCTGGTCACCGAAAATTGTATAAAAGACTTCACCGATATCCTGCACACCATCGGCTTCTTCAACATCAACTCCGCGACGGGTTTTATCTGTGTTTACTTTGTTATCAGCAATTTTTTCGTTGATAACATTTTCGTCAATGTGCCAGATAACAATTCCATTTCCGGGAACAGCCCAGTCAAATTCATCAACATCAACAATAACTCCTGAGAGTGAATCAACATCAAAGCTGCGGTAACCGGTTGTATCATTTGGGAAAGTCTTCGTCCTTACAAGATCACCAACTGCATAAGAAATCGTTGAACCATCATTATAAGCATCACGAATTCGGTTTTCTATTAAATAATATTCAGAAGAATTTAGAGGAACTTTTAGGATGATAGTATCACTAATACTCGCAGCCAGGTTTGTAACAAGACTTACATCTGCATTTTGAATTTCCATTGTTACTGGTTCAGCCCAACCCAATCTTATTTTTTCCCAGGGAGAAGGTTCAGGTGGATATGTTCCTAAATAGGCAAAAATACTTTGTCCATCCATCAGACCGAATCTTCCGATTGCACTAAGTCCAGTTTCAGTATCAAATAAATCCGGTAAACCGAGATGGCTTCCAACACTCGCACAGAGCAAGCCGTTAATTGTAATTTCAAATAAAAATGTTCCGCTGATAGTTTGGACTTCCCTGCTTTCTGTTTCAGGAATTATCATACTGTTTGTAATTTTGAATGAACCACCGGATACAGGGATACCTTCAAAATTATTTCCGTAAATTTCTTTGAAAGCATTATCACTCAAGTAGAGTGACGGCAGGTCTCTTTCATTTCCAATGCTTCCGGGAAGCGAAATATCTCTTCCAACTCCGGCATGAAAGATCAGGAATACATCATAATCGCTGAAGTTAAATCCGGGATATACTTGATCAGCTTTCGTCCACGCCTCAACAGCAAAATCTGCAATGTTCGTAAAATCATCTGAGCCGGGATCCGGAGAATAATTCCTCATTCTATCAGAAACAGAAAAAGTATCAGGTAAAACCGTGTATTCAATTTCCAGCTTTCCCTTCGAAACTTTGGCAAAATAATTTTTCACAAACAGAAGATGAGACTCAAAATATTTTTTATCATGGGGAAGAGGATCTAAAATATCGCTGCCATAATTCTGGGAGTAAATAGTACCAAACTTTCCATTTCCGAAAGTTGTTCCGTCAGCATCTTCCTGGAAGTTTACCATTATCGCAAGAATTTTTAATGTATCATCGGCTGCTGTTATTGTCTGATTTGTTGCCGGGAAAGGATTAAGCTTTCCAATAAAAGATTGGGCAGATAGTCTGCCCAATTCAAATACTACAAGAATAGAGAGAAGAAGATATTTCATAACAAATTTTTAGATGCCCCTTGGAAATCCTCTTTGTGGTTCCGGAACTGCTCCCCAACCAATCAGAATTGTGAATCTTAATGTTCCATCAAGCGGATGGTTTTCTTCAATCGAGCTGATATAACTGAAATCAAATCCATAAATATCATATCGTAAACCTGCACCGAAGGTTAAGAATTTTCTGTTACCATATGAAGGATCTTCATAGAAGAAACCGCTTCTCAATGCGAAAAGAAAATCACCCGGAGTTCCGTACCAATATTCTAATCCCATCGATGTAATAACATCTCTTAACTCTTCACTCATCGTAGCATCGCCCCAGGAAGTAATAATCCCGGTATAAAATTCTTCCGAAGTCGTAGAATCTCTGCTCACAAGCAACTTGCTGAAATCGAGTGTGTATACTAAAGAGTTAAATTCATCCCTGAGTAATTGGAATGCAAATCCCAACCTGAAGTTTGTTGGAATTGGATCAGATTGTTTAGCGTCAATGTAAGTTATCTTTGGTCCAAGATTGCTTAAGTTAGCACCGATGCTTAACCTGTTTTCAAGTTCCCATCCGAAAATATTCAAATACTCCGGTCTCCACATACCAGCAAGATCAAAACTTACAGAAGTAGCAACACCGGATCCTTCTTCCTCACCAGTCGGCTGATCTGAAAGTCTGCTGTGGATGATTCTGAAGTTAAATCCAATACCCCAATCACTTCCAAGTTTAGTAGCGTATCCCAAAGTTAGTGCTGCATCGTATGCACTGAAAGTACCAACAGGCTCAGGACCGCCTTCAAGTGTTCTTACAAATTCACCAAAATTCATATAGGTAACACTTGCAGTTACGTTACCGCTTAATTCTTCAAGATAAGTTCTGAAAGTAAGGTAATCGTAAAATAAATCAAGATTAAACTGAGGCAGCCAGTTACTGTGAGTGATTGAAACTTCAGTACCGGATAAAAATGCAATACCCGCAGGGTTCCAGAATATTGCAGCTGAGTTATCGGCTAAACCTGTTCCTGATTCACCAAGTGCACCGAATCTTGAGTCAGGTGATAAAAGCAGGAATGGGACAGCAGCTTCTCCCTGAGCAAAAGTTTTTTGGGGAACAGCAAGTAAAGCCAGCCCAATCATCAGGAAAGGCATTAATACCTTCATTCTATTTTTCCTCCTAGAAATTATTATTGCGTCTTTTTTTAACATTTTTCGTTCCTCTTCAGGTTTGAAATATATAAAAATTATTTTGATTAAAAATGCTTAAATATTGCTCACTTATCTGATAACGGACATCTTTCCGAGGACACTTTGAGTGAACTCCCCGTCCGTGGTATTAACGATCAACTTATATAAATACGTTCCATTACCAATTTGATCTCCATCTTCATCTCTGCCATCCCAATCAACCTTTACAAATTTCTGATCTATATTTTTTGATTCAACCTGCTTGATGAGCCTGCCTGCAATCGTGTAAACATTTATCTTCACATCAACCGACTGTGCAAGATTATGCTGAAATGTAAAAGTGGTATTCGATGTAAAAGGATTCGGATAATTGAAAACATCCCTGATCACCAGATCGTTTGATGAGACAACCGTAAAAAAGGATTCCTCATTCGAAAAATTATTAAATACATCCCAAGCTTTTACTTCAAGAGCATAATCACCATCTGACATTTTGTTGAACTGATAATTGATTTCACCCTGCTTTCCGCCGGCATCAAGTTCGCCAACAAAGTAATCGGTAAAATCAATTGGATTTCCTTCATCATTATTTAAAATACCTTCAAGCTTGTGCCCAACTCCTGTGCCAGTAGTATTGAGCCCGGTTTCGTCGTAAAGCTTAACAATCAAATTCGGATCGGGTCCAACGAGGTAAGAACTTACATAATTTGCATTATCAAAGAATATTTCTATCTCCGGACCTTCGCCATCGTTAATCGCGGTCGTATCAGTTCCGCCAACAATAATTTTGTTTGTGAATGCTAATCCATCTGATTCAATATCATAGAAATAAAAAATGATTTTTCCGTTTTTATTTTCATAAGATATATCCTTCGGAACAACAAACTCAGCTTCAAAATCTCCATTAGTTACTGATACTCGTCCACGGAAGATTACTCCACCCTGAATGAGCATCGGATAATTATTAATTTCCTCGAGAAGTTTTGTACGTTCACTATCAAATACTGTTAGTAATCCTTCACCATTATATTCATTCCATTTTGATCCATCCGGTTTAAGAATCGTTCCGGAAATTTTTGTGCTGCTTAACGCTCTTATTTGAACGTCAGCAATTAATGGCTGACCATTTATTGAATCGATGGAGCCTGAGTATTGCGGAACATTTAATCTTAAAGTTGGATCACCAAGCAGGTGAAATTTCTGAGAATTGACTGTGTAATAAACTTGCTTTGTTGCCAAAACAGATATTCCAAGTGGAACACTTAAGCTCATTGTGTCTCTCGGCAGGTTAAGTAAATTACTCATCAGTTCATAATTTAACTGATGATTCTGACCAGAGAAGACCAATCTACCAGAATTGAAAGTGGCTATCGAGCCTGCATTTTTAAGAAACAACATTTCTTCAGCACCACTCTGAAAATTTGGGATGTCGTAATAACCAAAATCACACGTAGCTGCACAAAGGAAAAAGTACTTGTCATTCGCAAGCTGTGGAATTATCACAGATCTTTCAAAAACATACTCGTGAGCCCAAACATCGGGATTGCCGTGACCAATGTAATTGATCAACAATGTTCCCTGATTCATAATTTTCAGGATGTCAGCATTCGCAAGAGGTTTTCTTCTTCCATTGCCCGTGATGACGACCGGGTAATCTGCGAGGTAAATCTTCTTCAAATCAAAAGATTGCGGAATATATAAGTTAGCAAGTCTTTCTGAAGGTGCTGTGTGTTCCGGACCTTCATATCCCGTCGATGTATATCCATCATCTGCTATTAGTGTAACAAGATTTCTCCAAACACCGCGTTCACTATCATTTTCGTATTGTGCTATTTTATCAATGTAGTTGTTAGCTTCAGTTAAATTTCTTACTGTCAGTCTGCCGAAAGCAATATCCGGAATAGGATCGTCACCATCTATTCTGGCAAAAAAGTCGTCAGTGCAATATGAATCCTTTCCATAAATTAACTGCAGAGATTCTTCAGTCTGCCAGGTAACAATGTAGTTATCGCCAAAGCCTTCAACATTTTTATAATCAAAAGTGCCTTTGCCCATCAATAAAAAATATTCAGGTTTAATCTGCCAGTTTTCATAAGCAAATTTTATGAAGTCTCTTACTGCTGATACATCCTGACTTCCACAGGAGAACTCGTTATAAATTTTTTCGATATCGACAACGATAGTTGATATTGATATTCTTGATTCGTTTTCTCTGTAAGATTTTAATCGGTTTGCAGCGTCAAGAAAATTTTTGTGTGAAATTATTATGAACTTTGCCCCGTCGGTAATTCCTCTCAGGTTGGAGTTTTCAACTGTTGCTGGATTAGATGGCGTCAGGTATGTATCATTCCCGATTGCTATGTATTTTCTAATCGAGTCGCCATTTTCCAATGCCTGAAATCTGAAATCACCACCGCTTGGCCAGCCGGGTTTGGGACTAACTTCCAAAACGTTGCTGAAATCAGTTACATCAAATAGTTTTATGTTAGAAGAAGGAAATCCAGTGAGATAGTATTCGACGATAGCAGTAGAATCTTTAGAGAAAAATAACAGACTATTATTTGCCGGTTTTAATTCTTTTTCATAAGTGATTTCAAAATAATCCAGATAACCGATCGATGTTACTGAAGAGGAATTTAATGTAAATCTCAATACGCTTCGATTCTCAGGGAGTGAGCCATTGAAACTTGCCTCCCGTATATGAGCTAATCCAAAAGTGTATGAAGTATTGTATCCTTGCAGCGTTCCGGAAAAAATATTATTCGAGTTTTCTTCTAAAGTCATATTAAATGCTGAAGGTGTCGCATTAATAAATCTGAAGGTATAATTTATAGGCGATGAATCAATCCTGTAATCCAACTTATTCATATAAGTTCTTGTCGGGATAGATTGAGAAAAATCATCACCCATATACTGCCGGCCCGATTTAGCTAAGTTTATTTTATCAATTTCATAATCGGCGAATGCTAAAGTAGAAGTTTGGATTACATCCTGAGAAGTATTTAGACTGGATTTATTTTGAATCCTTTTCCCGTTCTCACCGCCTGCTGTTATCCAAAAATAATTTTTATCGGAGAACGGATGATTCAGTCGTATGATTGTTTGGCTTTCTGGATCAAAATCTCTGAACTGACTTCCTCTTCCGTAAAATAAAATGTAGTCACCATCATCAAAATTGCCATCTGATTCACCTACAACACTGATCGCGTTTTCCACCAGATCGACGGGACGAGGTGCAGTTACTTTTTCTGAGAGAACCTTTCCGCCATTATTATAAATTTTAATTGTTCGGGGATCGATTGACGCAGCATTAAATCCAAATGATTCAAATCGTGCTTTATCAATTTTATAAATTCCTTCTTCAGGAGCTTCGAATCTTACCCATTGACCATTTGCAAGTACGCTGTTTGTAATTTTTGATAATCTTCTGTTGTCTTTCACCCAGTATTTGGCAGCATCATAATTAATAACAGAATATTTTAAAATCTCATCTTCTGTTTTCTGACCGCTAACCTGAGCATTTCCATAATCAATCTGAATTACAATTTTTGAATATAACCTGATGGAGTTAGTATTTACATCAAACTTAACAGGAAACATTCTTATAATCTGAACCTGTAATCCGCGGGCAATTCCGAAATCACCAAATGAAGCCAGTTCGGGAAAGTCAGTATAGTTGTAATATTCAGGTGAGATTTCATACTTAACAGCATCAAGAAAATTTTCTTTTTCATACTTCGCTACTGGTAAAACTTTGCCGTTAATTATTTTGTAAGTAGAACTGAGAACTCTTATTGAATTTCCAAATTCAGAAGGAACGCCGAGGATTAATCTTCTTTCAGGAATTGAAGGAGTTCCGGGTAAAGCTGATTCATTATAAAAGCCAAAAGCCAGATTTGTATTTCTAAATTCCTGATCGTCAATCTTGATAGAAGAAGTATCTATGTATTGAGGTGTGAATTCAAGTATAATTGAATTTTGATTTGAAGAAAGTATTCTGTAATCCTGCTGGGGAAGTAAAATGGGAGTAAACGCTAAAAGTGTTAAAAAGATTTTGCTATTCATTTTAAGGTAATTAAAAATTACTCTGTACAGATTTTTCTCAGATACTTTTATTTAATACTGATATTCTTCAAGAATACCATCAATGTAGCAAAATCCTAATAATACTCCTTTAATTTGAACGAAATTTAGTTAACTATACAATTATCAGTCAAGTCATTTCTTTTCTGTTTAATAAGTCAACTTTTTCAATTATTTCCCGGGTGTTAATGTAGGTTACCGGTATCGTTGAATCAGCCCAAATGACTTTTTTATCAATGCCGATTAGCACCAATAGTCTTCTATTCATACCAAGAAAATTTATCGCATCAAATTGTCTACTTACCTTTTTATCAACATCTGCCAATAATGGAAAATTTAATTTAAGCTTTCTGCAAAATGATGAATGCGATTCAACAGTATCAGTGCTGATTCCAATCACTTTGATGCCATTCTGGATGAACTCATCAAGATGATTGTTGTAGTCGGTTAACTGAGTTGAACAGACCGGTGTATCATCTTTTGGATAAAAAGCGAGCAGAACATTCTTATCAAGATTCTTATATAATTCAAAATTATTTCCTTTTTCATCTTTGAGGATAAAGTTAGGTGCAATCTCCCCTGCTTTCATAAACCAAGTAATTCCTTTTTATTTTTCATTGAATTAATGCAAAACTGAATATGCTCTTCAAGCGGAACAGCGAGTTCCTGAGCACCTTTAATAATATCTTCTCTGTTAACAGTACGGGCAAATGCTTTATCTTTCATTTTTTTTAATACTGATTTCACTTCAACTTCATCTATTGTTCGCGATGGACGTACATAAGTTACGGCAGTTATAAATCCTGCTAACTCATCACAAGCAAATAACACATTTTCAAGCTGAGAAGTTCTCTTAATTCCAGTATAATCTGCGTGGGACATTATTGCATTCCTGAATTGCTCCGAAAATCCTTTTTCTTTAAGTATTTCGTTTCCCTTAAATGGATGTTCTTCAGAAGACGGGAACATTTCATAATCAAAATCGTGCAGCAGCGCAACGTTTCCCCAATATTCAATATCCTCATTTAGTTTTTCTGCATACGCACGGACACAGGTTTCAACTGCCAGTGCATGTTTTATTAAACTTTCACTCTTTGTGTATTCATTAAGAATCTGAAAACAATAATTTCTATCTCTTTCTATCTCAGCCATGTGAATTCTCCTTTAAATATTTATTTTATTCTAGGATTAAAACCGGGACATAAATCTCCGACAATACATTCATCACATTTTGGTCGTCTTGCTACACAAATTTTTCTTCCATGGTTCATTAGGTAATGCCCTAGATTTATCCATTCTTTTGGCGGGAAAATTTCTTTTAATCGTTCTTCTATTTTATCAGGATTATCTGAATCGACAAATCCCATCAGATTAGACAATCGTATAACATGAGTATCGACTGCTATTGCCGGAATCCCAAATGCATTTCCAGCAACAACAGATGCAGTTTTTCTGCCAACACCAGGAAGTGCGTTTAGCGATTCAAAATCTGTTGGAACCTTACCATTATAATTTTCAAGCAATGCCTTGCAGCAATTTTTTATGCTTTTCGTCTTCTGACGATAAAACCCGGTTGAGAAAATATCCTTCTCAAGTTCTTCATTCGAAACATTCAAAAAATCCTGTGGCTTTTTGTATTTCTTGAATAATGATTTGGTCACAATGTTCACTCTTTCATCAGTGCACTGCGCAGAAAGTATTGTAGATATTAATAATTGAAAGGGTGTCTCGAACTCCAGTGCAATTTTTGCAAGCGGATATTCTCTTTTTAATCTTTTAAGAATTTCAGCGGGACGATTTAGGTCGTCTTTAAATTTATGTTCTGTTAAACTTTTCATCTTTTATTCTTAGTCGTTCCACCGGAATGTTTTTTATAATGTGCTGCTGAATGATCTCCTCCACGTCATCAATAACAACATTACCATACCAAATCTGTTCCGGATATACAACAACGGTAATACCATGTTCGCAAGCGTCAAGACATCCTGAAGTATTTGCCCTTACTTCCGTATTCAATCCAAGTTCCTTTAATCTTTTTTTGAATTGCTCTTTAACTAATGGACTGTTTTTCTCAGCACAGCTTCCGCGGGGATGATCGTCAGGTCTTCTGTTTTCACAAATAAAAATATGTTTTTCAAATCGTTTCAATTTTAACTCTTTAAATTTTTTATTAAATGAAAATTACAAATAATTACTAAAACGAATTAAAATTTTTTGGGGAATTTCAGAGATTGGAATTTACGTGTGATTTGTTCCGCTACAGCGGATTGATATGTGGAATCTAAAGTAGTAGCGCGTGCGGGATTCGAACCCGCGATCTCCGCCTTGAGAGGGCGGCGTCCTAAGCCACTAGACGAACGCGCCTGAGATTCAATTAAAAATGAAAAATTTACAATTAGAAATTATTCAAGTCATGAATTCCCAATTGTAAATTGTTAATTGAACATTATTCATTAAAAAGCTGTCCCGCTAGGACTCGAACCTAGACTCTTCTGATCCAGAGTCAGACGTGTTAACCAGTTACACCACGGGACAAAATTTAGTGCGTAAATATAGATATGCGCTTCACTATTTGCAAAGAAATTGCTGTTATCTTGGCTATTTAAAAGACATTACTTATCTGCAGATTACAATTCCTTATGTGAAATTAAATTTTTTTTAACTTCATTATTCGCTAATATTCGCTTACAAAAATTTAAGTTATTATTTATGAAATCGCATATAGCCATACTCTTTATTTTATCAGTCGGGCTGGCATTCCCTCAAAAATTTCAGTATGAGAAAAGCATTGGTAAGTTTGTTAATGCTTCATCTTTTTATATAAATCCAGCCGGTTTCATCTATGTATCTGACATCGCTACTGATGAAATTACAGCAATGGATACTCTTGGGAACACTTTAAAAAAGATCGGAGGATACGGATGGAGAGAAAGTGCGTTCGATAATCCTGTCGATGTCTATGCTGATGCGTTAAAGGTATACGTGGTTGATAAAAACAATAATCGAATTCAGAGATTCGATAAAAACCTGAATTATAATTTTCAGATTTATACTCGAGAAAGTGAAATTGAACAGGAAAGATTCGGTTACCCGTTAAGTGCTGTGATGTCTAATCTTGGTGATGTATTTATCCTCGATTCTGAAAATTCAAGAATAGTAAAGTTTGACATCTTCGGAAATTTTCTTCAAAATTTTGGAGGATACGATTACGGAAATTTTGCCTTGCAAAATCCGCTGCAGCTCGCCGTTTCGATGCAGAATAATATCTTTGTTATTGATGGAGATGAAATAATTATTTTTGATCAGTACGGAAATGGGAGTGGCAGGATTTCTAGTGCGGAAGATTTTAAGAGCATCAGAATCATTTTTGATTGGCTGACTGTAACAACGAAAGATAAAATCTTTTTGGCAAATCTCAGATCGCCGGATTTAAGTCTCCGGGAATTGATCATTGAAGAATATGAAAAAAGTATGGATTTGGTTTCTGCTTTTATCTTCAATAATAAATTGTATGTTCTCACAAAAAAAGAGATACTTATTTTCAACCGATTGTGAGATTCCGAATTGTTTTCTGCTGATATAAAAAACTATCCTTCTTCATTTTTTGCTTCAAGGCATAGCACTTTACTAATTCGGATTTCATTTCTATTGATGTTAGCAATTTGGATAATTGGATTCCTTACACCGATACTTATCCGGATAGATAATCCTATTACAAATTTCTTACTTATAAAAAGCTATTCAAATCTTTGTCATCAGGAAAATGAAAAATGCATTGTACTCATTAATCAGTCGATGCTGGTTTGTGCGAGATGTACAGGTATTTATCTTGGCGCATTCATTGCAGGGTTAATCAGTTTATTCAAAAAATCAAATGAGATAAATTTTAATAAAATTAATATCATGTCTCTGCCTATGTTTCTCGATGTCTTTTTCTCAACAATAGGTATTTATAAATACTCACAAACTTTGGCTTTCATAACTGGCTTAGCATTTGGAGGTATGATTTATATGATCGTTATTTCTGAATTGGAAAATCTAATTATTAACAGAAGTGTAAGGGGAAATGAATAAAAAATATTTATCTGCATTAGTTTGTGGGTTTGGTGCTGCTGTTCTTACAACCATTCCTGGAATGGAAAGTATAGCTTGTTGTACTTTAGTTCCCATAGCAGCTGGTCTGTCAATATTCATTTATAAGAAGTCTCAACCAGGTATAATTAAAATCAACACTGGATCAGGAATATTAGTCGGGGTTTTGACTGGAGTAATAGCTGCTTTGTTTGCCAGTTTTTTTGAAGTTATAATTACATACCTGACAAAGTCGAGCGACCTCGTAGTTTCAATGCCACAGGCTGAACAGTTAGTCAAAGATATGAATTTTGGCCCTGCTGCGGAGCAATCACTGGAAGTTTTAAGGAGAGTGGTAAATGAAATTCAAACCACGGGATTTTCATTCTTATATACCATACTAATTACAATCACAAACCTTATCACTTATTCAATATTTGGAATTCTTGGCGGAATAATTGGGACAGCAATCATAAACAAACGGAGCCAACAGCTTTAAAATGATATCAGCAGTAATATTCTTCGCTCATTTCATTTTCCTGCTTCTCATATTTACCTGGAAGTGGCAGAATGAAGGTACTTCCAGTGGACTGTTAAATGTTAGTTTAATTTTGATTCTATTTGCTGTGGGTTGGTCAATTACCGGTATGATTGCAAAGTTCATAATGGAGCCGGAAGGATTAGGTCTCTATTATGATAGAGACACCTTTTCACTGACACTGCTTACAATCGCAGAGTTTATCTTCTATAAATTCTACTACAAAAAGTCTACTGCAGTCGGTACGGAAAAACAATAACCGCTGTTTGCTCCACCTGCTTCTGGTGCGAACTTAGAGCCTCAAATCTCCATTGTCTCAATGAATTAATTGCAGCATTCTCAAGATGAGTATCTGCTTTCATTTTTGGAATGATTGTCCCGACTGTTCCGTCTGGTAAAATTGTGAATTGCAATTTTATATTCACTTCCTTTTTTACACCTTCGGGATATTGAGGTAAAATGAAACTATAAATTTTTCTCGTTCCTTTTCCACCCCAGTCAATATCAAATCCAAAATTGCCTTCAACGTTACTGTTATTTCCTTCTTCATTCGATTTTGAATTTGAAACCGAAGTTTCTTTGTTTAATTCAGTTCTTTCCTCTGCAATTTCTTTTTCATTATTTGCCGGTTTGATAACATTTTCATCTTCAGTATTAATTGCAACCGGCAAGTCTACTTCTTTGACTTCCGGACTTTTTTCTTTTGATTGCTCCTTCTCGCTCTGCTTCGGAGTTTCTTTGATTATGTTGATCTTATTTCCCTGTGCACCTGATGAACCGGATTGGTCTGCAATGCCAAATGAAAGTTCAACATATTCGGAAGGTATGTAATCGAATGATAAATTAATTAAAAGGAAAAGCAGAATTGCAATTCCATGTAGAACTACTGAAATAGTGTAAGATATTCCAGAACTTTTTTTGGAAGACATAGCACTCCTCCTTATGGATTTTCTTGTTCTGTTTCTATTGTGAATTTTCCGATACCAACAGATTTTGCGGCATCAATTACTTTAATTACAAGATCAATTTGTACTGTCTTATCAGCCCTAATGATAAGACTTCCCTCTTCGCTTACACCTTTCAGCTCAAGCAGTTTACCGGACAACAATTCCATTGTGGTTTGGTCAGGTCCGGCATACACAACACCAGCGGAAGTTATTGTAACTATCATCTTAGTGGGTTCAGACTGCTCATTCGTTTTTGAACCCGGCAGTTTAACTTTTACCCCGGTTTGAATAACAAATTGTGAGGTAAGAAGAAAAAATATTACTAACAGTAAAACAATATCTGTGAGCGAAGAATATGAAAAAATTGTTAATGGTTCATTCGTTGTACTGAATTTCATAATAACACCTTACATTTCAACTTCAATTTCATCATCGAGATCAACTGCTTCAGGAGAGGAATCCTGCATTGTGTCTACAACATCGTTTGCAACTGTCTCCATATCGGAAACAAATTTTTTAATCGAACTTATGAAGTAATTATAAAAAGCATAAGAAGGTATTCCAACTATCAAACCAAAAGCAGTAGTTAATAATGCTTCCCAGATACCGCCTGCAAGATCGCTCGGGTTTGCAGCACCTGCAAGATCTTCAATTCGCATAAAAGCCTGGATCATTCCTGTTACAGTTCCCAGAAATCCAAGTAATGGTGCAACACCAGCAACGGTAGCAAGTATCGAAAGTCCTTTTTCAAGTTTGCTGACTTCCTGTCTGCCAGCATTTTCGATTGCCTCCTTGACTCGCTCGTGTCCCATTCCAAACTTCTTCAAACCTTTTCTTACCATGTTGGCAATAGGTGATTTTTCTCTGAGACAATATGATGCAGCACCACTCATATCTTTATTTTTGATGAAACCACGTATCCGGACAAGGAAAGCAGGTAAATTGATTTTTGCCTTTCGAAGGATTAAAAATCTGTCGATGGCTACGGCTAATGCAATGACCGAGCAGAATAATATTGCCCACATTATCACACCGCCCTTAAGAAAGATTTCGAATAAATTCATTTCTCTCCAAATATTTGTTTTTATTATTTAATATATTTTTCCTGAAATTGTTTAGCAAATTCTTCTGATGTAAAATCACCTACTATTAATCTGTATTCAGGATTCCGCCCTCTTTCAACTGCTTCAACTATTGCATTATAACCTAAGTTGAAATATCTATCGGCTTCCCTGTTAGCATCTTCTTCTGATTTGAATGATGAAATATAAACAACATAAAAATTCTTGTATAAAAATATTCTGTTCGATTTTTCTTCTTTCGGCACCTCAACTATTTTTTGTTCCTCTTTAATAGGAGGAGGAGTTTTTACTTCAGTGACAGGTTTACTTTCAGTTTCAGGATTTCTTTCCGGTTTAGTTTCTGATTTTATTTCCGCAGTTGATTCTTGTTTTACTTCAGGTTTTAATTTTGTGTCTGCATCAGGTTGCGTACCATCGGTAAGTAGAATATCCTTATTATATCCTGATACTTCCGCTTTGTCTTCAGACTTTGGATAGGGATAAGTAACAGCATGCTCATAATCTCTTTCAATAACCTCAACAGATGGTGGAGGTTGAACATTGGCAATGACATTTTGTTTTTGATTGCTTTGCGGAGAACCTTTTATGAAATAAATATAAATGACAATTGCTCCAATAACTATAAACGTAAAAATTGCAACGAACGGGAGAAAGCTGCGACGTTGACCAAATACATTATCTCTCGAATCACCTCTGAATGTTCTGCCTGTTCCCTTATCATCAAACCTGCCTTTACTTTTCCAATTATCTGATTGATACCGGAAAGCCTCGGTCTTTGATTTTACTTCAGTAAACTTAATTTCTTCTTTTTGCTCTTCAGTATCGGTTGTGCTGCTAACGATAAATTTTACCGTGTCACCATCATCAAGGGAATCTTTATCATCTTTATTTGGAGATAAGCGTGAGCTTACTGGTTCGAAACCTTTTAATTTTTTGGCCGGTTCCTTTTTAACTTCATTTTCTATTTTTTTTAGATCAGGTTTTTCCTTTTTATCCGCATCAGCTATTTGATTATCACCAGCCTGACCTTGTTTTTCCTTGTCTAAAAATTTTGCTCCATAGCTCCAGGGAAGAGTTTCCTCCGTACCGGTTTTTTCTGTTTTCTTAGTGACGGTTTTTGTTTCTTCAAAACTTTCTTTTGGTGCTTTAGGTAATTCAGATTCTTTAGTTTTGATTTGTTTTGATTCTTCACTCTTTCCTGAAATTCGATCGGAAATTGATTTGGTGACCGACTTACTTTTCTGCCCGGATTTTATTAAGAAATTTAAATCGAATGTCAGCGGAATTATTAGTTCTTCGACCAGTTCACTATCATAATCTTTTCTTAATCCCGCAATGATAACTTCAGCTTTAGTTGCAAAAGATTTTATCAATTGATTTCTATCCGTATGCGGTGCAAAATCACCCGCAGAAAGGCTTTTCTGAAAATCTTTGTCGTCAACCCAGAGAGTTTTCAGGTTTGCAATCTTTAAAAAGTGCAATGAGCTGAGATCACTTTTAATTTTTGCCTCTTCTGAGAAGATAACCAGTTGAATTAAGTAAGATTTCGGTATTGGGGAATCATGTGATTTTTCAAGCTGAATCCGGCAATTTCTTTTATGAAAATAACCATGGTCGTGGAAATGAAGCAAATCACCAGGTTTCAGTTTATTGCTAATCCTGTTCACAAAGACTTCAAAAAAGAATGATGATATCTCAACAGAAATCCCGCAGCTTTGTGCAACAATTTTTATGAGTTCATCCTTACTAATCATTTCATTCACCTAAAAAGTGTGTTGCTGTGGTTAATTTAATCATTGATTTGATGATAATTTATACCACAAAAAATGTGTTTAATCAAAGAAATAGTTAAAGCCTAAAAGCACATCAATGGGCTTCTCCTGATATCCCTCCCATACTGCTTTTTTATTATTAAGTATATTGTTTAGCTCAAAAAACACACCAAAATCCTTTTGAATTGAGTAATCAACTTTTAATCCCAAATCGACAATACCAGGTAGTTTTTTACTATCTGAATTTTCTATATCGGCATATCTTTCTGACAAATAACTTAATTTAGCCTCTGCTTTCCAATCATCTGAAAAGATATATCCATAAATTAAAGACGCCTTTAGATTAGGGATATAGGGGATTCTTCTGGATTCGGAATCCTGAATATTAAGATAATTTGCAGAGCCGTAGAAATAACCATAAGGTCCCAGATGATATAACATATTCAAAAACACATCCCAGTTGGTAGCATCAGTTTTTATTACTTCAAAAAAATCCGGAATTATCCATGTTGCTGTAGTAGGGCAGATTATCTGCATCATAAAATTCGATTCCTCCGTCTACCTGATAGTATTTATCATATTCGTATTTAACAGTCGCTAGTATTTTATTTTTTTTCTTAAAGAAAACTCTGTTTAAATCCTGCTGGTCATAATAGTAATTGTTCCTTAAAAATTTTCCGGCTGTTATGTTTTCACCAATTGGAGAATACTCGGCGAACAAAATAAGATTTTCAGCTACTTCTGTGCTAATTGAAGCAAATAATCCATTTAGTCTATCGCCTCCTGCAGCAGAGAATGTAAATCCTGCTTCAAGCATAATCTTCTTAAATATTTCAAGCGATGCTGTTGGTCTGAAAAAATAACCATCAGTCTTACTTCCAGAAAGTGAATCTGTGGAAAGGTTTTGATGCTGATATGAACCTGATAAATTTATACTGAATTTCGATAATCGCAGTCTCGCAAATGCATCAACATAAAATACCGACTCATTAAATTTTTCATCATCAGCATAAGTAAAATCTCCGCCTCCACGCAAATCGAAATTAAATTCTTTTAAATAGAGATTCTGAATACTTAATAATGTGTTCCCGATATTCAAATTTCGTTTGCGATCGGGATCAACAGAGCCAAAAAATTTAAAAATATTTTTGGAGTGATCACCACCTAACTTAAATTTTGTTCCGGGAAGCACACCAATATCTGTAGGCAGATTGTAACTAACATCCAGCCCTCCTTCCAGGAATTGCTTATCACTATTATCTACATATGCACGCTGATTCAATCCTTTTACAAATCCATAAATCATTCCGCCCGTATACGGGAAAGCATAATTTATTTCTCCGGCAGGTATTTGATAAAGACCAGCCTTCAATTCAATATGGCCTCTCCGGAAATTGGCGGAATCCAGAAGCGATATTTCTGATTCAACAGGATTTGATATTTCTGCAAGATCAAGCTGGTCTGGTTTGTAAGCTGGTTTAAGAAAGTCATCGGATACAGTAGAGATATAATCGGGTTTAAGTTTATCAACTTTCCGAACTGAGATGACATCCTTGCCGAAAATAACAAAGTCGGGTAATTCCACATTCGGATTTTCTCCCTGAGAAAAAACCATCGCTGTTGAGATTAAGAATATTATTAAAAAATATTTCATCATTTAAGTTTATTTATTTTCTGTCTTGCTTCTTCGCCAAGTTCATTGCCTTTATGCTTTGTAACAACAACACGATACATTTCTTCAGCTTGTCGTTTATCGTTCATCTTCACATAGCAATCACCCATCAATATGTATGAACGAGAAATCCACGGTTCATATTGCGAAAAGACTGTCCTCACTCTAACAAGTGCTGAAACAGCATCAGAATATTTTGCTTGCTCGAAGAGTGAAAGTCCATAATGGTATTGAGCTCTTGCACCGAGATCATCAGTTCGTCTACCTGCCACATCCAAAAAGTTTTTGTTTGCTTCCTCAAATCGGGAAATCGCCAGATCAATCAGTCCCATTTCTATTTTTGCACGATCAGCAAAAATTGTTTCCCGGTGATACATTGCTAATTCCTCAAAAGTTCCATATGCTTTTTGCAAATCATCACTTTTTATATATGCAGTTCCTTTTAAGAATAAAACTTCAGGCAATCTTGGTGAGTCTTTTAGTTTCGCAGACGCTCTTTCCAGTACATCGATAGAAGCCTGATAATTACCTGCGACTTCATACATTTTTCCCAGTTCGATAACAGAAACTGCTGCAGATTCTGAACCCGGATAACTATCAAATACTTTATTGAAATAGAATATCGCTTCATCATCTTGTTTCAAATTTTGCGAACTTTTACCAAGCCAATAATATGCTTCGGGCACAAAACTGCTTTTGGGATATTTAACAAGAAATTCCTGGTAGCTTAATTTGGCATTCTCGTAATCCCGCTGACTGTAATAAATTTCTCCCTTCTTGAAAAATATCTGGTCGCTGAATTTTAGATTTGGGTTTTGACTTACATATCTGTCAATGAGATTCACTGCTTCATTTGATTTTCCCATTGCTACATAGCTGTATTGCATTCCATTTATTGCATCGAATACATATTCTGAAGACGGATATTTTGTAAGAACGTTCCTGTAATTAACAATAGCCGAATCATACTGACCGAGATTAAAATAAGCATCACCAATTGAGTAATAAACCGCGGGAGCCAGTGAAGTTTTTTTGTAAACCAGCATCACGTTACGATAGTCGTTGATGGCTTCTTCAAATTCTCCTTCCTGGAATCTAATAAATCCAATAGTAAAAAGTGAACTCTCCCCATATTTAGAATCAGGAAACTTTTTTTGAAGGTTACGAAATTCTTCAATTGCAGCGTTCGATTCTCCCGATTTATACAGAGCCTGTGCATATTGATAATATGTGTACGGATCATCAGAAGAATATTTACCGGATTGAAAAATCTCTTTGAAGATTTTACTCGCTGCGGAAAAATTCTTTGCACCGAAGTAACTATCTGCTAATCGAAGTTTTGCATCTGTCATTCTGAAATCGGAAGGATACCTTTCCACAAACTCTGCGAACTGATAAGCTGCATTCGAGTAGCTACCGAGGTTAAAATGACAATACCCTTTTGAATAAGTAACTTGCTTCACATAATCAACATCAGAACTTCTAATATTGTTGTATCGTGAAAGAGCTTCCTGATATTTACCCAATGAAAAATAACTTTCTGCCATATAAAAATTGATTTTATCCTGCTCGAATGCTGGGTCGATTGTTTCTGCCTGTCGGAAATTCTCAACAGCATCCTCGTAATCTCCAAGATGATAATTTGAAACACCGAGTCCGAGAAGTGCTCGCAGATGAACGTCACTTTCAGCTGGTGTGATTCTAACAGCAGGATCAAAATTGCCACGGGCTTTAATATAATTTTTATTTCGGAGTTCAATTTCCCCGATCATCGTAAAAGCTTTTGCCCGTGTTAAAGGATCATCTGATGATGTAGCATTTGCCAAGTATTGTGAGGACAAGTCAAATTTATTGTCATCGAAATATATTAATCCAATAAGACTCTCAACTAATGAAGTTGACGGATCGTTAGGATATCTTTTTAAAAAATTCTGGAAGATTGCTAAAGCTTCGTTCGATCGTCCGGCATATCTTTTTGATTCACCTTTCCATATAAAAGATTTGACAGCAATTGAATCATCACCTTCAGAAAGTAGATTGAAAACCTGGTAAGCTTCATTGTATTTTGATTGCTGGAACAATGACCATGCTAATCCGTATTGTGAGTTTCTGTATACTTCGGATTCTGGAAAACTTTCAATAACCTCTGTATAAGTTTTTGCTGCATCACTGTATTCTTCAACTCTGTAATGAGAATTTGCAAGAAGATACAATGCTTCCGATAAATTTTCCCTGGGAAGTTCACGCAGAACCGGATTATTCAATTCAAGAATTGAGTTGTAATAATCTTTGAGATAAAAATAGCATACTCCAATTCTAACCTGTGCCTGCAAAGCCAAAGGACTGTTTGAGTGATAAGTCAACAACTGGTCATAATATTTCACTGCATTCTGGTAGTCCTGTCTTTTTTCATAAACACTTGCCAAAGCATACAATGAATGATCACGAAAACGATTGGCTGCTTTATCCTCGATTGCCTGAGTTAAAAATTCAATTGCATCATCCAGTCTTCCTTCTGCTGAATAAGATTCACCAATCCAGTACATAGAAGAACCAACGTATTCACTGTTGGGATATTGATACACGAGCATCAGATGATTTTTTCTTGAGAGCGCAAAGCGGTTCAATTCAAAATAAATCAGCCCAAGTTTGAATAATGATTCTTCTCTGAATTTTGACCAAACAATACTGTTCACGATGAACTCAAAACCTGAAACGGATTCTTCTTTCTTGCCCATTTGTAACAATGAATTAGCAGCATAAAATCTTGCAGAAGCATAAAGTTCATCCTCGACGCCATAACTTTTTATTACTTCATCAAATAACTTATAGGCTGAGGCATACAACTGATTGTTGTATGCTTCCATTGCATCATTGTATTTTTCTGATAAATTTTGAGCATAGACAGATATACCCGACCACATCGCCGCAAGGAGGAGACTTGAAAAATAGATTTTGATTATATAATGCATCATATAATAGTTTCAGACGATGACAGACTTTTCAAAGTTTCAGTCTGAGTTAACTGATAATTCTAAAAATTCGCATATTTTAAGGCTAAATATTAGCGTTACGAAACTTAAAGTCAAGCGAAATAATAAAATATGGGAATTCACTTAAAGATATTGTTTAGAATTTGCCGGCTTCTTAATGAATATAATGAGATAGTCATGGATTTTATCAGATATTATTTTTATGTTTCAACGGCCAAAATGAAATTATTAACTAATAAGGAGAGAAAATGAAGAAGAGCTACATCATCTTGCTTGCAATTACTAGCCTGTTATTCATTCCAAACTTGACGAACGCTCAACTTGTTAAAATTGGGGCTGGAGGTGGCATTACTCAAATTCTTGCACCTGAAATTTATACGAAAGAAGTTTCGGAGAGTGGATTGGGATATTCGACTGAGTGGAATTTTGGTATCGTTGGAAAAGTTGATTTACCATTGATTCCTTTTACTCCAAGGGCATTTATTCTTTACCATACTCTATCAGGTAATGGCAATGAGCCACCGGAGCTTTTCAAGATAGCCGTTGACGAAGGTGAAGCAGAATTCACCCAATCGATACTCGAAGTTGGTGCTGGTGTTCAGTTTAATTTTATTCCTTCCCCGCTTGGATTTGATCCATACCTTGCACTTGATCTTTCTTTCTCAAATTTTGGTGATGCTAAAGCATCATTTTTTGAACAGGAAATTACAACGGATGGTTTCAGTCGATTCGGCGGTGGAATTGGAATCGGATCGGAGGTAACAATAATCCCGATGATAAATCTCGATCTGTACCTTAGTTACAAAATGTTTAATCTGATCGGAAAAGAAGATGGTGAAGAAACAGTTAGTGCAATTACTCTCGATGCATTTGTGATTTTTAACTTCTTATAAGATTTCCACAGGGAATGTGATGCAATCACATTCCCTTTTCATTCTCAAATTTCTTAAGCACTCTTAATCCAAAAGCAGATAAATTTTTTCTTCCAAGAAAGTTCAAGTTTTCTATTACTCTTTTTATCTCAGTGACAGAAGCGTTCGCTCTGAACGCACCTTTGATATGGGAATAAAGCTGATCTTCAAATTTTAATGCTGAAAGCACCGCAACAATACAAAGTTCCCGTTCTTTAAAGGAAAGTCCTTTTCTGCCTAAAACTTTTCCGTATCCTTCAAGAACAAGCCATTCCGAAAGATCGGGAGAAAAATTTGAGATGTTAATTATTAATTTTTCATATTTGTTACCGTAAACCTTACGACAATTGAACTCTCCCCGATTCCTGAAGTGATAAAGGTTCATATCTTCTGATTTAGGTATTTGTTTTTCAGGGTAATAACTTTTTAAAAACTTTCAATGAAATTATAGCAGATGGATAACCAGTGAAAAGATAATTCTGAAGCAGTGTTTCATAAATTTTCTTGAAAGGAATTTCGCGAGACTTTGCCAAAGAAATCAGCCTTCTAAGGATATTTATTTTTCGAAGTGCGGCTGATGCTGCCATAAGTGAAATGACTTCCTGCACTTTAAGTTTGTTGAAATCGTTCAAAATGATTCCTTTAGTTGTGAAAGGTTATAAAAAAACCCTCACATTGGAGGGTTCATAAAAATTATGATTTTTTTAGTTTAATAAAGTAAGCTCGTACTCAGCGGTCTTTTTGTAAGTAGCATCCTGTTTTGCTTTTTCAAACATTTCTTTTGCTTTCTGAGTATCACCTTTTCCTTTGTAGGAAATTCCCATATAAAAATACGGTCCGCCAGAAGTGATCTTGGATTTATACTTAAGTGCACTTTCGGAAGCACCAATAGATTTATCCCATTCTCCGAGTTCAGAATAAAGTTTTGCAAGTGATAAATAAGCAGCATCATAATTGTCATTCTGTACAGCTTTATTTAAGTACTCTACTGCTTTTTGAGCATTACCTTTGGAAATTTCATCATTACCAAGTTTGGTATATGCGAGTGATAGATTCTTTTTAACTTTCTTCGTGATACTTGCATCTTTTGTAAGTGTCAGTACTTTTTCAAACTGATTGATCGCCTCAGTATAATTACTCATCGAGAAATACACACCACCAAGAGCATTATATCCTGGTTCAAAATCATTCTTCAATTTTATACATTCTTGCAATGAAGCTTTCGAGCCATTAAGATCGTTTGATTTTTTTTGAGCCACACCCTTCTGATAATAAATCCTGTAATCCTTTTCGATTGCTAATGCTTTATCATAACTTGATATCGCCCCATTATAATTTCCAGCTTTCAACTGACTATTACCTTCATTGTAGAACTTCCCTGCTTCAGGATTCATATCCTGTGCTATAGAAGATATAGTGAAAGTTAGAATAAAAAGAACACAAATTGGGAAGATTTTGTTTTGAATCATTTTTACCCTTCGACTTTTATGATTGATTGTTGTGCGGAAGGCGGGACTTGAACCCGCACGCCAATTAAGGCGCTACCCCCTCAAGATAGTGTGTCTACCAAATTCCACCACTTCCGCAAAATTAGAGTGGTAAAAATATGTTCGAAGTATTTGAAAATCAACCTGAATTTATTGACGGAATTATTTTTCCCCGCAATGATTATTCCTGATTTACAGGAGGTCTTCTTTCCTTAATAAGAAGCTTCCTGACTTCATTTCTGAATTGCTTCTCAAATACTATAAGCTTGCCTATCTGTTCATAGCTCATGATGTCAGATAGTGAATTAATAAATTCAATTCGATTCTTTTCTAACTGCAGCTGGAGGTTATTTATCTCATTTATATTTGATTTGATTTCGTCTACTGTAACTGCCCTGCCGCTTTTAAATGCAACGTCCAGACTTTCAATTTTCTGCTGTATCGAAAACTGGATTTCATCCTGTTGCTTTCTGTGTTCGGTGCGCCTTGCAAAGAATCTGAGAGTCGTCTCTTCATCAAGTTCGAGAGTTTCTATTAATTTTATTTTTTCAAGCTGTTCAAATTTTTCCCGGGCCTCTTCATCCTTCCATCTGCCCTTTTGTGCTATCAGCATTGACGAAAGAAAGAACATAAGAACGATTACATAACTTAAATATTTCATTAGAGACCTCGTGTTAAAAATTTCTGTTTAAAATTTCATTGTATATTTTATTGATTTCATCCTGGCCGAGTCCTACTATCAAATCATCATTGTCGATTTTGTAGGTTTCAATAACTTCGCTGCTGAATTCAAATTCTGCATTTATAATTTCATCAATTTCATTTATTGAAACGTTTTCTGATACAAGCTCTGTTGGAATTATTCCATAATCAAGATTTTCCAGCAATTCCAACCTTTGATTTTCATCTAATGATTCGGCAAACTCAGGCAAATCTGTGTTTGTAGATTTTTCTGATAAGAAATAATTTATGATTGCGACAGAAAAAACGAAGATCAACATTATCCCAACGGCATAACCAAAATTCAATCTAATACTGGGACTTTTTGTCGTTTGAAGTTTTGCTCTAAATTCAGGAATGATTGAATCGAGATAGAGATTATCAAGCTTAACTTTTTTTAGTTCAAGAGTTTCATTTTTTAGGTGTAAGTATTTATCAAATTCTTTTCTGAGTTCGGAGGAAGAATTAAGTTCTTCTTCAAAAGCATCTCGATCTCCCGAAGTTAGTTCATTCTCTATATATCTGATTATTTTTTCTTCTTTATTCATATTTGCCCATTAGCTCCTTCATTTTCCTGAAAGCATGAAAATAATTTGCTTTTAATGCTCCAACTGACTTACCTGTTATACTCGCAATTTCCTCATAAGATAAATTATCGTAGTTTCTCATTATAAAAACTTCCTTCTGTTTTACCGGTAGTGTTAGCAAAAGCTTCTCCATTCTTTTGAATTTTTCCCTCGATTCAATGTCTGCAATTACATTTTCTCGTCCGATGCTTTCCACATCTTCATTTTCACTGAAAGTAAAATACTTTCTCAGTTTTCTTTTCTTGAGAAGATTTAAACTTCTTGTCGAAGCAATTTTATAAATCCATGTGTAAAGAGATGAACTGAAATTAAATTTATTCAGCTTGCTGTGCATAACTAACAGAACCTGTTGCACAATTTCATGAGCATCGTCATGATCTCCGAGCATTCTTCTTGCATGCCAGTAAATTTTTTCCTGGTACTTTCTTGCCAGAATATTGAAAGACTGCTCATTTCCAGATAAAAAATCCCGAATGAGTTCATAATCCTCGGTATTCGAATTCATCCCTTATAAAACTATTCTTAAAATATTAAACACTAAAATATTCCAGAAGGTTTAAAGAATCATTATTAAACCAGGTGGCTGAGAAATTTGTCTAATTTGTAACAATTAAATTATTATCAAAAAGGAGTTCAAAATGAAAGATAGAATAATGGCCCTAATTATGGTGATAACACTAATCCTGTCCAACAATATTTTTGCCCAGGGGAAGATGCAGAAAAAAGAACAGTTCCAAAAACAGATCCACCAACAGCTTAACCTTACCGACGAACAGCAAACAAAAGTTGATAATTTAAAATTTACTCATCAAAAAGAGATGATTGATCTGAAAGCTGATCTTGATAAGAGAGAACTCGAACTGCGTGAGTTAAAAAATAAAGGCAACTATAGCAGAGATGAATATTTGAACAAAGTAAATGAAATAATCTCAGCTCGGAATAAAATTGCTCTCTCTGTAGCAAATCATCATATGGATGTTTACCAAATACTGGATGAAACTCAAAAGAAGGATTGGAACAAGATGTCACACCAGTTTGGTGAGCGAAGAGAAAAGAGAGTGCATAAGATGCTGCGAAATATTGATGCTGAATAGAAATATTATTTAACTCTCTCCACGAAATGCCGGTCGAGTTGCCGGCTTTTTTTATTTTAAATCTCCGGTGATAGGTCTTAGAACAATTTCTTCCGCCACGAGATTATCTTTCTGAAGATAGGTTGAAACAATAATTCTCGCTATACTCTCAGGATTCATCATCAATTCACTTTTTTCTTTCCTTATTTCCTGCGACCACATCGATGTTTCCGTCGCACCGGGAATTATATTGATTACTCTGATATTATGCTTACGTACTTCTTCACGCAGGGAATTACTGTATCCCAACAAACCCATTTTTGATGCTGCATAAACTGAACTTCTGGTAAACACTTTTTCAACAACAACCGAAAGAACGTTAAATATAGTACCTGATTCATTCTTGATGAATGATGGTAATACAGATTTAATTGAATAGATGGAACCGAGAAGATTTGTGTTTATAATATCATTTATCTCATTAACAGAGTTATCAGCAGCATGTTTGAATGAAGTTACTCCTGCATTGTTAATCAGACAATTAATCTCAAACTCCGCAGAGATTTTTTTAACAGTCTGATCCACATTTGTGGATGACGCAACATTACACGGAAATGGAAAAATATTCTCTCCAACTTTCCCTGCTTCATCCTTCAATCGTTCCAATTCCTGTGCTCTTCTTGCTGATACAAAAACATTGCATCCTATTTTTGCAAATTCGAGAGCAATCGCTTTACCAATTCCGGAGCTCGCTCCTGTTACCCATATTCCATCTTTTTTTGCCATACTTATAAATTCTTATGACCGATTAAATTTAAAAATTCTGCTCTCGTTCTTGGATCATCTTTAAAATCGCCATGAACTGCGCTTGCTGTTGCAGATGAATTTTGTTTTTGCACACCTCTCATCATCATGCACATATGATAAGCTTCCGAAACAACCGCAACTCCTTTTGGCTGCAGATATTGCTCGAGAGTGTCAGCAATTTGCTGAGTCATTCTTTCCTGAACCTGAAGTCTTCTGGCAAATACATCAACAATACGTGGTATTTTGCTCAACCCGATTATTTTTCCATCAGGAATGTATGCAACGTGAACTTTACCGTAAAACGGAAGCATATGATGCTCACAAAGACTGTAAAAATCTATATTCTTCACCAATACCATTTCATCATATTTTTCATTAAAGACAGCATCATTCATAACTTCTTCAATTTTCTTCGCATAACCGGAAGTTAAAAAATCATATGCATCGGCAACTCGACGTGGCGTTTCTAGCAAACCTTCTCTTTTAGGATCTTCACCAATGTTTTCAAGTAAATCTTTTATTAACACTCTGACTTTCGAATTATTCACTATTTATTCTCCTTTGTATTCAAAGTAATTATTTTCAGTTTCATAAAGCTTTACTGAGAAAAGTTTTCCTCCGGGTATTTTATCAGAAAGCTGATTCCAGATTGCGATAGTTATATTTTCAGATGTAGGATTTAATCCTTTCATAAAATCAGTATCGATATTTAAATTTTTATGATCAACTTGTGAGATAACATACTCTTGCATTATCTCCTTCAATTTTTTTATATCAATAACGAAACCGGTTTCAGGATTAATCTCGCCAGCTACAGTTACTTCCAAAGTATAATTGTGCCCGTGCCAATTAGGATTGCTGCACTTACCGAACATTTTAAAATTCTCTTTATCAGAGAGTCCGGGTTTGAACAACCGATGAGCCGCGGCGAATGTTTCGCGTCTTGTAAGATACACTATTTTTGACATCAGAGTTCTTTCAAAGCATCCATTACTTCTTTGTTATGATCATCAACTTTCACTTTTGGAAAAATTTTACTTATCTTACCGTTGGCATCAATGATAAATGTTGTTCTTTCAATACCCATATATTTTTTTCCGTACATATTCTTTTCTTTCCAGACACCGTACTTCTCAACAATTTCTTTCTTCTCATCGGCAAGTAAATTGAATGGGAGTTTATACTTATCAGCAAACTTTTTATGAGAATCAACTGAATCAGTGCTGATTCCGATTATCTCTGCTTTTAACTTTCCAAATTTCGGGAATTCATCCCTGAAATTACAGGCTTCTTTCGTGCAGCCGGGAGTGTCATCTTTTGGATAGAAATACAGAACGACAGGTTTGCCTTTTAAGTCAGAAAGTGAAATTAATTCTCCATCCTGATTTTTCAATTTGAATGCGGGTGCTTTGTCACCAACTTTGAGCGCCATCATTACCTCCAAACATTTTCATATAAATTAAAAAGAAATGATAAACACACTAAATAAAATAATAATGTATTCAGTGTTTAACAATTACATCATTTTAACAATTCATTGATGTAATTAGTTCAAATTATTTTGATATGAAAAATCTTGAATAGATAATTAATTCAGGAGACCTTCCTTTTTACACCATTTGTCGAATCCTTCTTCCAATTGCTCGAAGGAATCTATGGCAAAAAGTATCGGCTGTAAATGCCAAACATCATATTGCTGAACTACTATTTTTTCAGGATCGAATGGTCTGACTTCAACTTTATCGGATAGTGAATGCTGGACTTCTTTGTGAGATGAAAGCACACCAGCTCCATAAATTCTTCTTCCTTCAGGATTATTTATTAGCCCGAACTCAACTGTAAACCAGTGCAATGTTTCGAGCTTGACACTGTTCTCGCCTTTTGCATTGAGTGCTGCTTCACCAAATTTCTTATAGAAAGAAGCAAAACTTTTATTAGTCAGTAATGGCATATGTCCAAAAATATCGTGGAATAAATCGGGTGCAGGAGTGTAATCGAGTTCTTCTTTTCCGCGGATGTAATCGGTTGAAGGAAAAACTCTTCTTCTTAATAGTTCAAAAAAATTCTGTGATTGAATCAGGCCGGGAACTCTTGCAACTTTCCAGCTGGTGGTTTTGTAAAAGACATTACTTAATTCTTTTAGATAAGGAATTTTATCAGGAGAGAGATTTAACTGCTCGGTTCCTTCCATATATTCTTTGCAAGCTCTGTTTGGGAGAAATTTCATCTGGCGTTCGAATAAAAATCGCCATGTTTCCTGATCGGTTTCAGGATAAGCAGGATACTTTATCTCATCGTGTTCGGGAACAGGTCCATCAAGCCATTGAGGAATACAACGGGGATCAATCCCCTCCTGAGCAGCTTTTTCGTATGCGGAAAGATTTTCGTTTTTCTGTTCTTTCATTCTTTCTTCCTGTTAAAATGTTTGGAATATCTTTTATCGAAGTTAATTATTAGCAAATATTAATTCAAACTTAATCAGAGGATATTTACTTCCTCTTCAAGAATAATTCCGAATTTATTTGATACCTCCTCTTTTATCCGCATCGCAAACTCCAGTATTTCTGCACCTGTTGCATTACCAAAATTGCAAATGATTAGTGCATGATCCGGTGAAGTTCCGACATCTCCAACCCGTTTTCCTTTCCAGCCGGATTTTTCTATCAGCCAGCCTGCGGAGATTTTCATCTTTCCTGTTTTAGATGGAAAACTTGCAATATCAGGATATTCAGATTTAATTTTTTGAAACAAGTCTTCACTCACAACAGGATTCTTGAAGAAGCTCCCAGCGTTTCCAACTTTAGCTGGATCAGGAAGTTTGCTTCTCCGGATTTCTGCAACTGCATTGCTGATATCTTTTATTGAAGGATTGATAATTTTCTTTTTTGATAAGTAATCACTCAACGCTTTATAATTTGTATTTGGAGTGGGAATTTTTGAAAGCTTCAATCTCACAGAGGTTATGACAAACTCGTTTTTTAATTCGTATTTGAATATGCTTGAACGATAGGAAAAACTACACTCATTTTTTGTGAAAGTTTTTTTCTTTCCTGAGTTAATAAAAACGCCGTTCAATGAATCAAAAGTATCAGCAAGTTCCTGATCATAAGCACCTATATTCTGAATTGGTGCAGCTCCGACAGTTCCAGGAATAAGAGTCAGATTTTCAATTCCGCTAAAATTTCTTTCAACACAAAATTTTACTAAGTCATCCCAGATAACTCCTGCATCTGCTTCAACTAAAACTGAGTCTGTATTTTCTTCAATAATATTAATGTTTACTGAAGAGAGTTTAATCACCAATCCATCAAAATCTTTTGTAAAGAGTATGTTGCTTCCACTGCCAAGAATTAATTTTTTCTCCCGATTTATTTTTTCATCAATGAGCAAATCAATCAATTCATCTTCTGAATAAACTTCAGCGAAGAGTTTAGCTTTTACATCAACTCCGAATGTGTTCAGGTTTTTCAATGAATGATTTTTATTAAGCAGCATTTTTTTGCGTGAGTGTTTGTTGGTAACTAACAAGCAAATTATCTTTGCACAAACAAATTTAAGAATTCATATTTAATTCTTTACAGGATAATGAAAAGAAAAATAGCCGCGAGAAAAAGAGTTCACTTTGATCAGTCGGGAGTAATTCCATTCCGAAAGAAAGACGGAAGGACTGAAGTCTTGCTTGTCACTTCTATCAGGAAAAAGAATTGGATAGTCCCTAAGGGTTTCATCGAATATCATATGTCGCCATTTCAATCAGCAAAGAAAGAAGCATTTGAAGAAGCCGGAGTAAAGGGGACTAACACCACAAAAATTCTCGGAAGCTACAAAGTGAGGAAAAACGGCAGCGAACTCCTTACAAAAATCTATTCGATGAAGGTAACGAGAGTATTTAAAGATTATCCCGAAAAAAATCTGCGAAAGAGGAAATGGTTCTCAGTTTACGATGCTGCAAAGAAGGTTGATATTGATGAGCTGGCAACTATTATCAGAAGGTTGGGGAGGAGAAATTCGAAAAGGTAATTTTCATTCTTCATCTATTTGTTTTTTAATAATTTTACCACACACCTCCTTAATCAAATCGTACTCAAATCCTTTCGAGAAGAGAAAAGAGGAGAGTTTATTCCGCAATTCTTTTGGTTCTAATTTATTCCTTATCAACTGATCGTATTTTTTTCTAGCAAGTTTCATCGCATTTTCAAGTTCAGAATCGCTTGCGTGTCCTTTCAACATTTCATCAATGAGCTTATTGTCTATTCCCCGTTTATATAGTTCGGTCTTAACTTTTTTTGTACTCCAGCCTTTGGTCTTTGTCTTTTCAGCCACGAATTCACGAATAAAATCTTCATCATTTAGATAACCATTATTCTTCAAATCTTGAATTACTTCATCTATCAGTTTTTGTTCGTAGTCTTTGTTCCAGAGTTTTCTTCTCAACTCGGAAGATGAGTGCATTCTTCTTCCTAACAACCGAAATGCTCTTTGCTTGATGTGGAAAAGTTTGTTCTGTTCTATTAATGAAGAAAAGCGGTCTTCAGAAATTTCATCACCTTTCTTCAAACCGCTTTTTAAAAATACTTCGACTGCAAGTATTAAAAATCTATCATCCTCGAATTGAATTGTTACATCTTTATTTCCTTTTTTCAGAATTCGTACTATCAGCATTTTAAAATAACTAAACTACTTTTCATCAATTTCCAATATAAATCTTAAATGGATTGTCATCACGAGTCCGGTACTTGACGGACGAAGTGATCTCAATATTCTACTTTGTCCAAAGATTGCTTCGTCATTCGGCGAACGCCGAACTTCTCGCAATGACTATTTTAACTTTTTATCCTTCTGTTTTTGCTTGTCATCCACTTCTTCTTTCTTTTCAGCGACAACATTTTTAATCATTCCAAGTTTCGTACGAATTTCTTTATCCAGGCTATTCCTTAAGTCTGCCATTTCGAGTAACTTTTGTCTGAAACCTTCCCTTCCCTGAAATCGATCTTCACCATAAGTAAACCACGCACCGCTTTTCTTGATGATTCCCTGATCAACACCAAGATCGATCAGGTCACCTGTTTTACTTATTCCTTCATTGTAAAGAATATCAAATTCAACCTGTTTGAACGGAGGAGCAACTTTACTTTTTACAATTTTTACTTTTGTCCTGTTACCGACAACATCTTCACCTTCTTTTATCGCATTGATCCTGCGAATGTCAATTCTAACAGAAGCATAAAACTTTAAAGCATTTCCACCGGTTGTTGTTTCGGGATTACCGAACATCACTCCGATCTTGCTTCGCAATTGATTTACAAAAATCACAGAAGTCTTCGATTTAGCGATTGCTGCAGTGAGTTTTCTCAAAGCTTGTGACATCAATCTAGCTTGAACTGCCATCGTTGCATCACCCATTTCGCCTTCAATCTCAGAACGAGGAACAAGTGCAGCAACGGAATCTACTACAATCACATCGAGTGCGTTGCTTCGAACTAATGTGTCAGTAATTTCGAGAGCCTGCTCTCCAAAATCGGGTTGTGAGATCAAAAGATTTGCAGTATCAACACCAAGCTTTTTTGCATAGTTTACATCGAGTGCATGTTCAGCATCAATGAAAGCCGCTAGTCCGCCAGTTTTTTGTGCTTCTGCAATTACGTGAAGACAGAGAGTTGTTTTACCGCTTGATTCAGGTCCATAAATTTCTGTCACCCTTCCACGCGGAATTCCACCAATTCCGAGTGCATAATCCAGTGAAAGCGCGCCGGTTGGAATCGCTTCAATCTCTTGCACGATTCCGTCACCGAGTTTCATGATCGAACCTTTGCCGTAAGTCTTTTCTATCGACGAAATAGCATCATCAATTATTTTTAACTTTTGTTCTTTATCTGCTGTCATTTTAACCTCCGTTATTTGAGTTCATAAATTTTTAAAACTTTGTATTCCGATCCGGTTGGTTTGAGTACGCTTTGAACCAACGCAATTTCATTTGCAGTGAATTTTACAGGACTAAACTTATATTCCTTAAAACTTCTGATGAAATCCTCACTAACTTTTCTTTTAACTCGCATCAATGTAAGGTGACCTTTGAATTTTCTGGTTTCAGGTTCAATACTATACTTCTTTAGTCTCATATTCAATTCATCTATCAAAGGAATTATTAATTCATCAGTATCAAGATTGCACCAGAGAATTTTTGCTTCGTTAAATCTATAGAAGAATCCAAAATTAGAAATACTGCAATTGAAAGATGAGAAGCTTTTAACGTATTCAATTTCATTTGTGATTAGAGGAAGAAATTCCTCTTTCACCTCACCAATAAATTTTAATGTGAGATGAATTTTATCTTTTTCTTCCCATCTATAATCTGATGAATTTTCTATGACACTATTGCAATGATCAAATAAAATAGATTTAACTTCATCAGGAATAAGTAACGCAATGAATAGTCTAATCATCCGAAGAAATTCCAAGCAGCTGTCTTCTTACAAAATCCAATGCAGCCTGTGCAGTTCGTTGCTTGTTCAGTAATCTGTCATCACCGAAATGAAATTTTTTAGCTGTGCAAACTTTATCATCGCAATATCCAATATAAACCAAACCGACAGTTTTTTCAGCAGTTGCGCCAGTTGGACCCATAATTCCAGTCGTAGCCAAACCGATATCAGCACCACTGGTTGATTTAATTCCTTCTGCCATCTGCATTGCAACTTCCATACTTACAGCACCATGCTCCATTAGTGTATCTTCATTTACTTTTAATATCTCAACTTTTGCTGCGTTACTATAACAGATAACTCCGCGTTCAAAATATTTACTACTGCCACTGACATTTGTAAGCATATTTCCTACTAGTCCACCTGTGCAGGATTCGGCTGTTGCGATTTTGAATTCTCTTTCGAGAAGAAGTCTTCCAACAACTGCTTCAAGCTGATCTTCACCAACGCCATAAATAAATCGACCGGCTTTTGTACGAATACGCTGTTCAATTTCCATCATTTTGTTTTTCAATTCTTTTTCTTCGGGGCCTTCAGCAGATATCCGAAGCTTAACTCCGTATTGATTCGGAAGAAAAGCAAGCTTACCTCCCTGGAGTAAATCATCAAGATTGCCAAGTCGCTCATATAAAGTTGATTCAGGAATTCCTGTTGTGAGAATCATCTTCCGCAAAATAATATTTTGATCTTCTCCAATTTTCTCCTTCAGTTTTGGAATTATGTAAGATTGCATCATCCCTTCCATTTCATAAGGAACGCCCGGCATAACTACATAAATCTTTCCATTTTGCTCAATCCACATTCCCGGTGCGGTACCGTTAACTATTTCTAATGACCTCAGCAATTTTGGGAACTTTTGCCTGATCAATGTTTACAGGTGTAACTTTCCTTTTTCGTTTTTCAAAAAGTACTTTTATATCTTCCAGCACTTCCTGGTTTTCAATCAGTTCTGTTTTAAAAAAATCCACAATTGATTTTCTTGTAACATCATCGTGTGTCGGACCCAAACCACCTGTTATTAAAATCAAATCAGCTTGTTCAGAAGATGAGCCAAGTTCATTCAGAATTGAATTATTATCATCACCAACTACTGAAGTTTTAACAACAGGCACGTTTATATCAAACAACTGAGTACCGATGAATGCTGCATTAGTATTCAGTGTATTTCCGAGAAGTATTTCATCGCCTATCGTAATTATGTAAGCTTTCATTTCAATCAGATAAAATATTAAAATTTAACGAGCAAATATACGACAAGATGCATAATCAATAATGTATAAGATCCTGAGATCACATCATCAATCATTATTCCAAGTCCACCGTTGAGCCTTTCAAGATTTCTTGCAGGTGGAGGTTTAATAATATCGAGAATTCTCCAGAGTAAGAAAGAACTCAACACAACCCAGAAAATTTTTGGTAAAGCAATTAGAGAAATCCAGGTGCCTACTACTTCATCAACCGTGCATTGTGCGGGATCTTTTCCGTACTCTTCTTCAAATTTCGTCCCGACATAAATTCCATAGATCGCAACTAGAGTTGTGATCGGAATAATTATATACAAGTTTTCAAATCCCGGAATTAAATAAATTAGAATTGCTGCAGCGCTACCCACAGTTCCTGATGCTACAGGAGAATAACCCGTATAAAATCCTGATCCGATAAATTTTTCAAAATAATTAATTTTCAATCTTCATCAACTTGGTTATGATGTTCCAGTTTCTTTTTATGTATAGAATTCCAGAGTGAAATGTTATCCCAGTTATTATTAATGCAATGTAGAACACTAATCGTTTATTTAATAATGCTGAAATTAATTCTGAATAAGCAGCATTTACCTCAGGTGTAAATTGGGCTACGTAGAGAATTAACAAATAGTAAAGAAAAATCATTTGCAACATTGTCTTCCACTTTGCGTAGTAGCTCGTAGTGAATTGATAGCTCTTCATATCAGCAAAAACTCTGAGCAGAGTAACGATCACATCTCTTCCGACAATTATTCCAACCATCCACCACGGAATTAAATCAACAAGAGCAAATCCAATAAAAGCAAATGAAGTTAGAATTTTATCTGCAAGCGGATCCCAGAATTTTCCCCAGCTTGTGATATAATTGAATTTTCTTGCGAGCCAACCATCATACCAATCAGTCAGCGCTGCAACAATATAGATTGCAACTGAAACTTGTTTCATCCAGATTATTTCAGAGAGAAAAAAAAACAGGAATACCGGAGAAAGTATTACTCTTAAAACTGTGAGTTGATTTGGAAGCGTCATTTAATATCAGACCGTGTGAAATCCTGATTGAAATACTATCAATTATAATACACAGTTGTAATTCTAATAAAAATATTATTAGAAATAAAACTAAACTAAACTTTCACCGGTAAGTTTTTTATAAATGTCGAGATACTTTTCGCTTGTTTTTGCGATAATATCCTACGGTAATGGCGGAGGTGGTGGCTGCATATTGAAATTTATAGAAAGAAGATAATCTCTGACAAACTGCTTATCATAACTTTCTTGACCTCTTCCTTTCTCGTATTTATCCAATGGCCAAAACCTTGAAGAATCAGGTGTAAGCACTTCGTCAACTAAAATTACTTCTCCATCAACTTTACCGAATTCAAATTTCGTATCTGCAATAATAATTCCTTTGGTCAATGCATACTCTGAAGCTTTTTTATAAATATTGATTGTTGCATTCTTGACTGAATTGAAGGTTTCTTTATCAACAATTTGCATTGCCTGCTCAGCGGAGATGTTTTCATCATGCTCACCAATTTCAGCTTTTGTTGAAGGAGTAAAAAGTGGTTCGGGGAACTTTTCAGATTCCTGCAATCCTTGTGGCAATTTAATTCCGGAAATCTCACCTGTCTTTTTGTAATCTTTCCAGCCGGAACCTGTAATGTATCCGCGAACAATACATTCAATTGGAACTACTTTCGCTTTTTTAATTAACATTGATCTGTTCTTCAGAACTGCAGAATATTCTCTGCATTCAGCAGGATATTTAGTTACATCGGTTGTAATAAAATGATTGGGGATGATATCTTTTGTAAAGTTGAACCAAAACTCAGAGATTTTTGTAAGCACCATTCCTTTATATGGAATTCCCTGACTCATGATTACATCAAATGCTGAGAGCCTGTCAGTAGAAACAAGTAGAAGGTAATCATCAACTTCATAGATGTCTCTTACTTTGCCTCTTGCATATAATTTCAGATTGGGAAAATTCGTCTGTAATATTACATCTGGTTTCATCTTATTGCTCTTTTTTTAATCGAAATATATCTTGTTAAATCTAATTATCAAATAATTTCTTTAAGCTCAAATTTCATTTCGTCGTATCCTAGCAGATTCATCACTGTTCCAATAAATCCTTTTGAATCAATAAATGCTTCAAGCTTAACTAGTCCGATGCCGGGAGTCCGCCATTCATAAAATTTTGTATGTGTGCCTCTTTTCTTCTTTCGGATGTCGATTTGAAATTTAACACAATCAAAAGTGCCTGCTTCAGTTACAAGTTTTTCATAACCCAGCACTTTGCCTGAAACGTTTATTGTATCAGGATTTTGCTCATCAATAAATTCAACGCCTTCCCAGTTCCAGGTGTCATTTTTCTTCAGAGGAAAAGGAAACCGGAGGTACGGACGATTGTACGTAACCGAGATACTCGAGGATATAAAAAGAAAAACATCAACATTTTGATCAAGCTTTGTCAGGAAGATTGTATCATTTTCAGCATATACAGTCTGGGTGAAATAGAAATCATCATTCCGTAAATCTAAGATGTACTCATTACCCTTTTTCCTAACTTCAGAGAAAGCTTCACCCAAACTTGAATTATAAATAAGCTTCATAGAAGTATTTACAGGAAAATATTCTGGACCGATTGAATAATCTTCGCTGTTATAGTTATGATTTATTTCAAATGATTCTTTTGGACTATCTGAGGCAGCAATTATCGGAATAAGTATGCAATACAACAATATTAAAAAAAAAATTTTCATCGGGTTAAAGTATCCTAAATTTATTAATCAATACAGGAATAATAAATCAACATTTTATAACAAATAAAGTCAGGAATTTTTCTTCGTCAGATATGCTTCAAAGTAAATGTCTTTTTTTAGCATTAGTCCGAGATACTCAACAGGAAGCATGAAAAAAAGACCAATCCAGAATGATTTGCTTGCCGGGGAATATGATAAGAAATCAAACTTTCGGCCAAAGTTTCTTTTCTTAAGAACGGTCAATCCGATCTGATCAAAAAAATATTGGAGTGAATGATCATTGAATCCGATTACGTGATAAGGAATATCAAAAGGTTTTATTTTTTCTGATTCTTCCTTCTTTCCAGTGATTTTAAACACTAATTTTCTGACGCTGTTAAAAAGACAATCTTCATTCGGAACCCCGATATAAATAACTCCACCGGGACTTAGCAATGATTTTATTTTTGTCAGGTATTCGACGGGATTCAAAACATGCTCAACTACTGAATCAACATAAATAAAATCGAAATAATTTTTCTGCAAATTCGAATCCAGCAAATTCGATTTGATGAATCTTATTTCAGAAATTTTTGCCTCATTCAAACGATTATCGACAATATCAATGCCCGTAGCTTCCCAACCTCTTCTTGCTGCCTCAAGTAATCCTTTCCCCTCACCTGCACCAACATCGAGGTAATTTATTTTTTTTGTGTTTCCTGAGACAAATTTTTGAGCCGTATCGAATCTTTCAAGGAGTTCTTTTTTTCTTCTTTTAATTAATAGATTTGATTGATCTGAAAAATATTCTGAATTGTAAAGCTCAGCCCACTGTCCGGACTGAAACTAATTGGTGGAGTAAACATAATAAAGCTGACAATTTGAGCATTGAGCAACTTTGTAATCAACCTTCACGAAACGTGCAGCGATCGAATTTGTTTTTGGTTTTCCTAATATAGTTCTATTGACAGAATTGCATACAGGACAGCAATCGTTCATTTATGTTCTCCGGTGAAATACAGATTAAGTTATGAGGTAAAGAATAAAAAAAAGAGGCTGTCGGTATCAGCCTCATTTGCTGTGGGCAGAGACGGAATTGAACCGCCGACACATGGATTTTCAGTCCATTGCTCTACCGACTGAGCTATCTGCCCAAAAATTAGCGAGCAAAAATAAGAATAAACTTAGTTTTCTCAAAAGAATTATTCTACAGTTACGCTCTTTGCGAGATTTCTCGGCTGATCCACATCTAATCCCTTTTTAACAGCGATATGATAAGCCAACAACTGCAACGGAATCGAAGTTAGAATTGGAGTTAACATTTCAATTGTGCGGGGAATTTTAATCGTATAATCAACAAGTTTGTCGATTTCTCCATCACCGTTATCCGCTACAGCAATTATCCGTCCTCCCCTTGCCCGGACTTCCTGAATATTACTTAATATTTTTTCATAAGTTGAATCTTTAGGAGCAACGAAAACAACTGGCATATCTTCATCGATCAAAGCAATTGGTCCGTGCTTCATTTCTGCAGCAGGATAACCTTCTGCGTGAATGTAAGATATTTCCTTCAATTTTAATGCACCTTCGAGTGCTACAGGAAAATTATAGCCTCTACCCAAGTACAGAAAATTATGCACATCTTTAAATTCTTCTGCGATCTTCTCAATCTCATCATTCAATTTTAGTATCTGTTCAATTTGTTCAGGAATCTCAGATAAAGCTTTGGCGATTTTCTTTCCTTCAAAATTGCTTAAACCCTTTCTCTTACTAATGAGCAATGTAATTAAAGCCAATACAACAAGCTGAGCAGTGAAAGCTTTGGTTGAAGCAACACCGATTTCCGGACCTGCGTGAATGTAAACGCCACTCATACTTTCGCGAGCAATTGTGCTGCCAACAACATTACAAATTCCAAGTGCGAGTGCACCTTTACTTTTTGCTTCTCTCAATGCAGCAAGAGTATCAGCTGTTTCACCGCTTTGTGAAATGAAGAATATAGAATCGTCCGCAGTCAAGACCGGATTTCTGTACCTGAATTCTGAGGCATATTCAACCTCCACAGGCACTCTGGCAAATTGTTCCAGCATGTATTCCCCGACTAATGCAGCATGCCATGATGTACCGCAAGCTGAGATCAAGATTCTTCTTGAATTAACTAACCGGTCAAGAACATCAACTAATCCACCAAGTTTTGCGGATCCTTCATCAATGAGCAGTCTTCCACGCATAGAATTTCGAGTGGACTCAGGCTGCTCCATTATTTCTTTTAGCATAAAATGAGAATAGCCGCCTTTATCGATCTCATCGATACTCATATTGATTTCGTGAATTTCTTTTTCTATTGTTTCATCAGCGATTGTCTTAACTACATAACTATCTTTATAAATTTCAGCAAATTCTCCATCATCAAGGTATATAACATTTTTTGTGTGCGCCAGAATAGCTGAAACATCCGATGCTATAAAATTTTCGTTTTCACCAATTCCCATAACTAATGGTGAGCCTTTTCTTGCTGCAATTATTTTATCCGGTTCTTTTGAATATATAACTGCAAGACCGTACGTTCCATTAACCTCATTTAAAGCCATTTGAACAGACTTACTAAGACTATATCCCTTTTTCAAAAAGCTATCAATTAGATGTGCAAATACTTCGGAGTCAGTATCACTTTCAAATTGGTAACCAAGCGATATCAATCCGTTCTTCAACACCTGAAAATTTTCGATTATACCATTATGTATTATGAAAAGTGTTCTGTCTTTGTTTGTATGAGGGTGTGCATTTTGTTCGTTCGGGATGCCGTGTGTTGCCCAACGAGTGTGTCCAATGCCCAAATTTGAATCGAGGACCAGATCATTTACTTTATCTTCCAGTAATGATACTTTCCCCTTATTTTTAATGATTATTGGTTCATCTTCGTGTATGATTCCAATACCGGCAGAATCATAACCTCGATATTCAAGCCTTTTGAGTCCCTGTATCAAAATAGGAACACAATTCTTATTTCCTACATAACCTACTATTCCACACATGCTGCTTTATGGCCTCCATTTAATGATTTATTGATTGAATTGTTGAATAGTTCAAGTTTAGTGCCGATAAAAATTTATGCTGAGCCCGACTCATTTAATTAAAGATCGGGCTCAACAAATAATCTATTCGTTATCTGACTTTTGCAAGTTTCTGTGTAATGGTTTTCGTTTTATCAGGAAACTTGGCGATTACTTTATAGAAGTATACTCCATTACCTATTTCATCACCATCTTCATCTCTGCCATCCCAATAAATTTTATTGAAATTTGTTATCAAATCAGTTGGAGTTAGTTTAATGTCCCTGATTAGTCTTCCTGCAACAGTAAAAATCTTTAAATTGATTTCATCAGGTTTATCATTACCTTTAAGTATGAAAGTAAAGTGAGTAGAACTAGTAAACGGATTTGGATAGTTAAATACATCAGAGATATCATTTTCAGTATATACATTAAAAATAACACGGTACGATGTGGAGTCGAAGAAGTTGCCTGAAGCATCTTTAGCTAAAACTTCAAATGTATTTCTTTCGGGTGGTGTGAGTAACCTGGTCGAATCAGGAAGTGTTGGTTTCCAGATAATCTCAAACGGTGTTCCAGGTCCTCCATAATTATGGCTCAACTCAGGCTGATAAAATCTTAAAGGTTTGTTGTTGTGAACAATAGTAAAGAAAGTAGTATCAAGTGGAAGCGGACTATTATCTTCTAATCTGATAACAACTTCGGGTGTGGATGAAACTATATCGTTATCGATAATTTCCTGTCCGTCAAATTTCACATCGAAAACGGGTCGGATGGAGTCTCTCGCTACAAAAAATTGTTTATCAACTAAATTATTGAAGTAGAAGTATTCTCGTTTATCCTGATCAGCTAAAACGCTTACAATATTTTCAAATAAAAGTTTTCTGGTATCGATTGTATGCTGCACCGTATTGGATGAGCTATCACCAGGTATGCTAACAATTGGATTGAAAATTAGACTATCAAGTCCGTTCAAATAAAAACTAAGTCTCATCGAGTCAGCTGGAAGCTCTCCGAAATTTCTGGCGAAGTAATCGAAAGTAACAGGGTATCCCTGCAGTAATGAATCCTGTTGAAAATTAAAATCTTCTCTTTCAACATAAGCATCAGAGAGCGGCTGATAATCAAAGTGTACACTTTTAAGTTCCATCGGCTCGGTAGTTGTAAATGTTGAATCTGTCATATCAAATCTTAACCGAAGATTAGGGTACTCATCAGCATTTATTCCTGATAGTGACATTGAATCCGGAACATTTACTTGTAACGTATCCCAATTTTTTGTTGTTGAATTCTGACCTAAAAGATAAGTAGAGTATTCGCCAGTGGAGCTTGGATTAATAAAATCATATTTCAGTTGATTCCACCAAGCAACAGGACCTACATTCTGACTTGTGATATTTCCATTAGCATCTACGTAATAACCAGCAAATTTTCCAAACTTCACTGTATTTGTTGTATCAAGGTTCCTGAATACCGAACTGTACACATTATCGTTCTGCCAATCATAAGCCCATGCGAAAAATTTTCTGAAATTTTGAGGATGGGGTTCCATTATTAACCATTCTTCTTCAAAAAATCCATCTGTTAATCTGTGTCTTCTCATGTAATTATTGTAATAATCACAGGTATAGATTCTCTCACCGTGGACGAAGAATCCTGTAAAGCCAGGATAATAACTTATACCGAAAAGGTTTAAATCAGGTTTCGCTAAAGTCCAACCATTTGCTGGATCAAATGTTCGGATTTTGTATTTTGGATTCAACAAAGAATCAACATAAGCAAGATTATACACATACTGACCATCGGAGGTTAGGTACTGTGGACCATATGCAACTCTTGAATCATCTCTTATCAGTCCGGGAGGAACTGCAATCGTGTCAATTTGTTCAGTGGCAACATTTATTCTTACAATTTTATACGGTTCGCCTATCGCCACATAGAGATTTCCATCACTGTGATAGACTATATTATGCAACACTGTATCTCTGAAACTAGTAAATGGACCATAGAACTGACCTTTATTAGTACCATTATTACCGGTGCCTATTCGATAAATCATTGAATGAGCATAATAACCGTTTTTGGATTCATTCATTATCGTAAAACTTCTTGCCGGGCTCCAGTTACCAAAATCCTGTCCTTCGAAAATCCTTGAACGCCAGAAATAAACACCTGGTGGAATATTTGGCGAAGTCCATTTTACGTGAGATTTATTCGGAGTTAATTCACCTGATGAAAATAATGGAGTAGCAAAATTTCTTGATGTATCAATTTCAATAAAATATTTTAATTCTTTAGGAAGATAATATCCAACATCTGCGAAATTGAATTCTATTTGATTTGATGTAGAAACAAATCCATCGATCGGAGTTAAGATATTCGGTTCACTAATGTTAAAAATAAGAAAGAGTGCTTCAGCAATGTTATCTGAGTGATCGTCTTCCAAAATGACATCTGTTTCATTTACTTTAGCGGTTAATCTATATAGACCACCTTTATTTGGTACCCAAGAAAGTAAACAGAATCCTTTGCACCATAGCTTCCTCTTTTAATTGATCCAATTTGGTAAGCAGTATCCGGAAGTGTAGCAAAAAGTTCAACAACTACTGAATCATTAGGAAAAACAGTGCCCCAGTTCGTAACATTAACTTTTACCTGAATGCTATCGCCGACTAACGGGTTCTCCGGAATCAGTGATATATCAGTTGACTTAATTTCGAAATCAGGATATTTGGGTAATGCAAGTTTCATTACCGGATCGCCAAGATAAGTCAACAAATTTATTTGTGTTCCATATAATCCACCGGGAGGTACACGGTTTTTGGAATTCATAAATGCTTTACCGGTGATATAATTTCTCGAAGTAAAAATCTCGCCAAAAAGTTCACGGTTAATTGCGGTTCCAACTCCCCAATAAGTCAATCCGGAGCTTCCGTAAAACCCAATACTTCCTTTGCCGGGTACTTTATTAAATTGTTCACCGAACACATCCTGATTATCAAAGTGAGCTGTATAGCAAGTAACACTTAGGATTACAGGTAGTCTGCCTTCGTTTTCAAGAAGGTAAATATCATCATTTGTAAAAACAAGATCCCATTGATATCCGCCACCGTGACCGTAATAGTTGATCAGTACAGCTCCTTTATTTATCTCTGCACGTATCTCGGGTCCTTCTCCCTGATACGGTTCGTGTTCGGGTTTACTTGGATACCGGAACACGTAAGTCGCATTAAATCCCTGAGGAATCACATAATTGTTACCAAGGAACAAACTTGCATCATTAAAACCAAATTGTGTTTCATCCTGAAGACTTAAACCAGATGCCAACAGAAGAACATTTTCTTTCCATGGTTTTGTCGGATCATCAGGATAGTCCGTTAACTTTTGAAGAAGTACTTCACCTTCCGTAACTGTTTCGATTGATAATCTTCCAATCGCCAGGTCAGGTGCAGCATCGCTGCCGGCAACTGCTGCGATTAAATTATCACTCGCTGCTTGTCCATAACGCGTTGTAAAGTAAGGAATAGATGGTATGAAATTAGGGCGACTTGCCGGATTGATCGATCTGTAATCAAAACTCATATCACCGAGAAGTACGACATATGAGGGTGCAGGTACTTGCCAGTTCTCAAATGCAAATTTAGTGAATTCTTTCAAGGCATTTGGATCTAAAAATCCAAACGAAAATTCATCATAAATCTGTTGGACATCCACGATGCATATCCTAGGGTCAGGAATCGATTCATCAGGAAAATTTGTTTCTCTCAATGCAGCTAACTGGTTTGCAATCTCACTAAATTTAGTATGTGTAATTATAATGTAGTCACAACCATTTGATAAATTTCTGAGATCAGATGAAATATCAGCTACAATTGAATCAACGGTTGAGTAGTAATCACTCGATACGAGAAAATATTCGGTAGTTGAACTCATTGTATCAACAAACTGCTGATAACTTCCCGGATCGGGTAAATAAATCATCTTATTTTTTGACGGGATGTAAATTCGCATATCATTGCCTTGCCAATTAAAAATCCCGTATCGATTTGTTCCCCAGCCATCATTATTTTCAAAGGTATAGTAATCACTAGCTGAAGAATTTCCTCTCCAATACACAAACTCATACCAGTTAATGCGAATTTCATCATCTATAACAGTAATATTGATCTCCACGCACTTCCACTCTAATTTCATTACCAGGATAAATTGGAATACTATCGGGAGAAACATAAAATCTTTTATCAAACACAATATCATTTTGCCCATCCCATACAATATTACCAACTTCTTTACCATTAATAATTATATAAGCTTTATGGTCATATTGACAAAGTGAACTTGTACTCATTCCTTGCATTGCGACTTTCAAACGAACATAGGCTGAGTCAGGGTTACGATTTGCGAACTCTTCAAAATAATCAACAAAAGCATAAGAGACTTGTTGATTTCTCGACGAAGCTTTATCCCAGAACCAAAAGTCTCTATTTTGATTAGGTGCATATCCAAGTCTTTCGTATAAAGTATCCTTTTCAAAATGCAAAGTAGTTAAATTACTAAAATATGTTCTTGTATAGTCAGACCAACCAGGAGTTAGGTTATAATTCACACCAGAAGAATCACTTTCATAGGAAAACCAATAAACATTTGAGAGGTTGTAAATATTCGTTTTACAGTAGGGTGTTGCGGTGGCAGGGTATCCAACAAATTGTAAGTAATCACCAGCATTAAAAAATTGATCTGAATTGATATCGAATATTTCAATCGGAACTGGTAAACCATCATTAAAAAATTCCAGTTTATCTATTGGTGTATTATTTCCCAATTGCACACCGGCTGCAACCAGTTCACTATATCTGATTCGATATACATCCTTTTCTTTGAGATATATTTTAAAATAGTTTTTGTTCGGATTATGCCAATAATCTTCCTGAATCAGCGGTGAATCATTTGAAATAAATTTACCAGCAAATGACTTAGCTTCCCGATAATTTATTGTCGATGATTTTAAGAATTCGTCTGTCATTGCATCATCAACAGAGATTATGTTTCCTATGTAGGCGGAATTGAAATCAATTCGGACTGACACAAAAGAGTTATAAACAAGATCCCTCGTAACGGGATTGAACTGGTATGGTGAAACTGAAATTGGAAGCACATTTGAATAACGAAAAATGTATGTTTCTTCCAGCCCGGCAGATGTAATTGGAAACAGTTCATTCTTAGAATAAACCTCTACATTTATTTTATCAAAATCCTGTTTTACAAAAACAGGATCTTCTTCAGGATAAGGAATGATAAATTTATTTTTCTGAGTTGATTGTTTATTCTGCAGGATCTTTACGGTCGGCTTACATTCATATGGAACACCCACGAGAACTTTAAATTCCGGTACCCAAGGATCTCCCGGTCTTCTTATTGAATGATCTACTCCTTTTATTTTTTGAAAGGTTTTCCCTTCTACTATTGTATCGATAACAGAATATGAACTGCCAAAATTAAATTCGACGATAATATGGTCATTAGCAGATTCAATCACTTTATATACTTGTGCACTAGTGATTTGACTGATAAAGAGTAAGATCAAACTGACAAAGAACACAGGGAGTAATTGTTTCATTTAGTTCCTCGAAGGTTGAAAATTCAAACGAAACATAGCACTTTGAATATCTCAAGGCAAGTGCAAAAAAATGCTATAATGAACTTCCGATGATCACAATATTAATGGTACCGAGTATACTTATTGGTTCATTTTAAGTATAAATTTTATTATCTAAAATATTTGTGCCGCTCTGTTTCGTAGTGAATAAAGATTCAGATTGATATTAACCATACTTTTACAATAATTCTTTACCTTTGAGTTAGTGAATAATTAAACTTTTCTTGATAATGATACTTGTTTTTAAATTTGAGAGTGAATTGATCTCCAAACAAGATAAATTAAACTTGGAAGTACAATAAAAACATTACATATTTTAAGATAACATATGCCTTTTAATAAAGATATTTTTAAGGATTTACTTTGTCCAAATTGCTTCAGCAGGCTAATCGAGACACATATAAATTTCAAGTGTCACAATCAAAGTTGTCTAAAAGAATTTCCTCTGGTAGATGGGATACCAATTTTAATTGATGAATCCAAAAGTATTTTTAATATAAGTGATTTTTTAAATAAACGCACAACGACTTTCCAATTAAAGGAAAGCAAAACAGAAAATTTGATAAAAAAAATCATTCCATCGATTAGCAATAATCTTAAAGCTAAATCGAACTATAGCAGATTGTTATCATTATTACTGAAGAATGTTGAGCAAGTAAAAGTTTTGGTAATTGGTGGAAGTATAATCGGTGAAGGGATGGAAGATTTTATTAACGAGCCAAATTTATCTCTTGTCGAGAGCGATGTCAGTTTTGGACCAAGAACCAAAATTATTTTTGATGCACATAGTATTCCTTTTCCAAATGAGTATTTTGATTGTGTAATTCTACAGGCAGTGCTTGAACATGTAGTCGATCCTTATCAATGTGTGAAAGAAGTACATCGTGTGCTAAAAAATGAAGGTTTGGTTTATGCTGAAACACCCTTTATCCAGCAGGTACATATGGGAAAGTTTGACTTTCACAGATTTACCCAACTTGGGCATAGACGACTTTTCAGAGAATTTTCAGAAGTTGACAGTGGAGCAGTTTGCGGTTCAGGAATGGCGCTTGCTTGGACTTATAGCTATTTCATTTTCAGTTTTCTTAAATCGAGGAGAGTAAAAAAATTATTTATTCCTTTTACCCGATTCACTTCCTTTTTTTGGAAATACTTTGACCACATGACTATTAATAATCCTGGCACCATTGATTCTGCTTCAGGCTTTTATTTTATAGGTAAGAAATCAGATACGGTACTTGAGGATAGAGAATTACTAAAACAATACCGGGGTTTGTTTTGAAATTTAAAATTAATTACTTTCAATATACTTTAAAACCCTTTCGTATCTCCGCGTATCATTTGCCAGATGGTAATTAATATTATTTGTATATCAAATTTCAGCGACCAATTTTCAATATACCATAAGTCAAATTTCATTTTTTCTGTAATATGAGATTTACTTCCTTTCTCGTCGACAACCTCTCCCCTCAGACCATTGATCTGTGACCAGCCAGTGAGTCCAGGTCGAACATTATATCTCATATTAATTTCTTCAGAAACCTTTTGATAGACCTGGTCAACACCTTTGATGAGCGGTCTGGGACCAACTACGGACATATCGCCCTTTAAAACATTAATGAATTGAGGCAACTCATCCAGATTTGTTTTTCTAAGAAATCTGCCTATTCGGGTTACCCGTGGATCTTTTTTGACAATGGGTTGAAATTCAACCGGACTGTGTTTTTGATAAGTAAGCGTTCTAAATTTCAAACACTTAAAAGGCTTCTTTCTCATGCCATATCTTTCCTGAACAAATATTGCTGGCCCTTTTGAATCCAATCTGATTAACAAGGAAACAGTGGGCATGAACCATGATAAAATGAATATTGTGACTAAAAGAGAAAATAAAATATCAAAAACTCTTTTAAGAAATCTCCTGAAGAATTCATTTAAAGGTTCATCTCTGACAGTGATGACAGGAATATTACTGACGGAACTTATTTGAAATCTGGATGATAAAAACTTTATGAAATCCGGAATCACGTGAATCTTAACAGCATTCTTATTACATATGTTTACTATTTCATCCAGATTGATTCCTGATTCTGAATGAAGAGCAATTACAACGTCCTCGACTTTTTTTTCTTTAATTACTCTGTCCAGTTCGGAAAAAGAGCCAATGACATTTTCGGAAGGACTATCATTAATAAATCCAACAAATCTATGACCATACTCCGGATTTTTTGTAATTACTTCCCGGAAACGATCACCGATTTTATTTGCGCCGATGATTAGCAAATTTCTTATTGATTTTCCTTTGCTTCGGAGTGCACGTAATACACCTTTAAAGATTACACTCCGGATCATCAGTGTAATGAATATCAACAGGCCATTTATAACAATAAAGTTTCGTGTATACAGTTGTTGCGTGATAATGAAGAGGAAAAGAATGTTAAATACTGAAAGAACAATAGATAATTTGAAAATGTTATATATCTGTATAGGAAAAGGTCTGATTAAAAATTCTTCATAAAATTCACTTGAGTTTGTATAAAAAAACCAGACAAAATTTAGAATTATTAGCAGCAAATAAGGCTGACTCTTTTCTAAACTAAGATCAGAGGTATGTGAAATTTGAAGTGCTAGTAAAAAAGAAAAATTTATTAAGATAAAATCTGTGATGACACTGGATATATAAATCGATTTTTTATTGAAAATCATTTGTGATATATAAATTCAATTATTTACAAAATACCATGTGGAATAAGATTGCACAATAAATAAGCTGGGTAAAGAATCAATAATCATATCTCCAACGACTAGTGATTTTTATTTAAGAAAATCACTTTCGAATAAAGTTAAATTACACCGAAATTTGTTCTGATGAATTATAAAATTCTGACATTGAAACTTAACCAAATAATAATTATTTGAAAAAGAAAAATTAGGCTTTAAAATATTTGTGTTCTTTCTTCTCAAGGACTTATTTATAAAAACAATTTTGATTTCATTTTCATGCTGAAATGTCTTTTAATCACTATATTTTAGCAGTGTTTAATCATTTTTTTATTCATCATACTTCTTCTTACTAATTATTTAATAGACGGGAATGAATTCTGCTCATAAAAAAACCAATATCATGCTGAGTATTTTTGCGTCAGTTTTAATAAGCAGGAAATGTTCAGATTTTTACAAAGCAATGAAATGACAACAGCTTGAATAAAAAAATCAAAATACTTTATGTAATTACAAGCCTTGGAATCGGGGGAGCAGAAAGATTATTACTCTCATATCTTAAATTACTTGATCATAAAAAGTATGATTTCCATGTTATTGCTTTATGGGAAAAGCCTGATGAATTGCTGAAAGACATATCAGAGTACTGTGAAGTTACGATTCTTAAAATTCAATCAAGATTCAGTCCACTGGTTGTTTTTCAATTAGCAAAATTGTTCAAGCAGCAAAATCCCGATATAATCCATTCTCATTTGTTTCAGGCAAGATTTTATGCTGCAATCGCTCATTTAATTTCTAAGCGGGGAATCTTAGTTACACACAAACACAACAATGTAAATCCAAAGAAACACAACATTTTCTTACTGCTTGAAATGATAAGCATATTTCTAAGCAAGAAAGTAATTGCGATTTCTAATTCGGTTAAAAAAAGTTTAAACAGGTATGAGCTGATTCCATCAAAGAAAATATTTGTTTTACACAATGGGGTTGATTATGATAAATTTTTCAAAATCGCTGATTCAAATAAAATTTTGAAGGAAAATCCAATAATCATAGGCACGGTTTGCAGGTTAGAGCCACAAAAAGGTATCAGCTATCTCTTGTTGGCAATGAAAATCATTTTAACTAAGTTTCCTAGTGTTAAACTTGAAATAGTTGGTGACGGCTCACTTCTGCATGAACTAGAAGCTCTAGCCAAGAAAATAGGGATTAGCAATTCAGTAAAATTTTTTGGTAAATTTGCAGATGTAATCCCATTTTATAAAAGGATGCATGTTTTTGTACTTCCTTCGTTGTATGAAGGATTCGGGATTGTATTGCTTGAAGCCATGGCTTCAGGTATACCTGTCATCGCAACTAATGTTGATGGCATCAAGGAAGTTGTTGTTGATGGAGAGAGTGGCATTCTGATTCCCGCAAAAAATCCGGAAGCCATTGCTGATGCAGTTTTAAATATAATTGAAAACCCTCAACTGGCAGAAAAGTTAGTTGATGCAGGAGTAAAAAGATCTAAATTGTTTGATATCAGAGAGCATGTTATGAAACTCGATAACTTTTATGCAAATCTTTTAGGAGCAGAATCTTACAAATGATAAAGATTCTATATATTCTTGAAGCAACTTCCGGTGGAACCCAAAAACACGTCATCGATATAGCCAGAAAAATAGACAGATCTGAATTTCAAATCGATATAGTTTTCTCAACCAAAAGGAATAAAAATTTTCTTCAGGAAAGCGTTGGCATTTTTAACAGAACTTATGGATTGCCCATTAGTAGAAGCGGTTCTTTTACAGACATTTCGAATATTTTAAAGATCAGAAAAATTATTAAAGAAAATAAATATGACATTGTACATTGTCATAGTACTAAAGCGGGATTTGTTGGGAGGTTGGCTACCTTTATAAGCCGACATCCAAATGTTGTTTACTCTCCACACGGCTTTATGTTTTGCGACACTCGAATAAAAGCAAGAAGACTTCTTTACCTTCAATTAGAAAAGTATCTCGGTTATCTTACCAATAAATTAGTTGCCGTATCGGGTTCGGAACGGGATTTGGCCTTAGAACATAAAATCGTTCCAAGCAAAAAAGTTATTACACTTTACAATTCCATCGATCCAAGTGACTATAGTGATCACATCTATGAGAACAAGGTTTCAGATAAATTAAAAGACAAAAATTCAGACATCATTCTCGGAACTGTCGGAAGATTATATTATCAAAAAGATCCTATCACATTAATAAAGAGTTTCAAAATCATTAACGATGCTATCCCCAATACTAAATTAGTTATAGTTGGAGATGGTCCTTTGATCGATAAGTGTCTTGAATTAATTAATGAATTAGGTCTGCAGGAAAGAATTCAGTTAGCAGGGTTTCAGAAAAACTCAAAAGCTTTTTATAAAATTTTTGATTTGTTTATTCTTTCGTCTCATTACGAAGGACTTCCATATGCTCTTCTTGAAGCAATGGTTATGGGAATACCTTCAGTTGGAACTAATGTTGTTGGAATAAAAGATTTAATTCTTCCAGGTGAAACAGGTTATCTCGTGGAAGAAGGCGATTACAAGGGCTTGGCAAATGCTGTTTTAAGTTTACTTGAAAATCCTTCTCTTCTCACACTCTTCAGTGAAAATGCCAGACGCATGACACATACAAACTTTAATTTTAATGAAGGCATAAAAGAATACGAGCAGTTCTACACTGATCAATGTCTTCGGACCGCTTAAGTTTTCAGACTTAAGTTAAATCATTTCATCCAACATTTCTGAAAAAAACTACTGATTCATTTTTTTGAACAATAAGAATTTAATAGCGGCTGCAGAGCATTATAAACTTCTTCAACAGATAGTATATTCATACATTCATTTCCTGGACAAGAATATATATCGGCTCCAATAGCACAATACTTATCATTTCTTTGTGCTGAACAATTAAGAATCTTTTGACTAAATATTTGATACGTTTCTGTGGAAGCGGTAAAATCTGGATTAGTCGAACCATATATAGAATAAGTTGGTTTACCGAGATAGTTAGCTATATTAACCGGACCAGAATCGTTGCCAATAAATAGTGAACATTCTTTAATCTGTTCTATTAATTTATCTATAGAATCGGTAATTACTATTCCAATCTTGTGGTAATCAATTTCATTTTTCACATCATTCTCAAGCTGATTTTTTTTTACAATCAGATTAACTTCATATTCTTCATTGATTAGAGATGCCAGAGAAATTATTTTCTTAAAGTTCCATTCTTTTTCTTTCCACCCGGCATAAGGATGAATAAGAATTGCACCATCGGGATTTGCATTAATCCTATCAAGATTAAATTTGTGGCGAACTGAAGCACTGAGAACGGGCGAAATTGCATCATAATAAATATCAATCAGATCTGGTTCTTTTCTAACAGGAATAAATTCATCATAAACTTTTCTAAAATAATTTCTATTTATTCCAACAACTTTTTTTGTCAGCGTTTCTAGAATTAATAAAGCTGATACCATTGAACCTGTAAAATCAATTATCAGTTCGGGTTTCAATTTTATTAATTTGTTTTTCGCAGAACCTTTTGGAATTCTCTCACTAAAGCGAAATTCATCATGGGTAACTACTGAAAACTTGAGGTTAGGAAATTCCAATTTATAAATCGGGACTGACTCAGTGAAACAGTATATGATCACTTTATCTGAATATGTTTTGACTATTTCTCTCAACGCAGGAATTGTAAAAATTGTATCGCCAATTCTGTTTAATGATATTATAACAACTTGACCGGTGGTTATTGCAGATTTCTTATTTAATAGTTTAAATAATAAAAAAATAATTCCTAAAATATTTTCTATGATAACTGATATAAATTTATAATTACCGATCAGTTCGGTTAGCGGAATTTTTGATTTTTTAAACTTCATAAAATTCTTTTTTGAATGATCAGTTATTCAATGCAGTAGTAACAGAGGATTTCAAAGGAATTCGATAGAAGTAAATTAGGCTACCAAATATTAACCAGAAAGGCAAATCAGTTTGAATACCTCCAACATACAAGAGTCCGATGCTATTAAGCAAGTTTCTAATGATAATACTACACCCGGCAGCAAATAATCCCACGATAAAATAATATCTTTCAGGTAAATCAGCTTTATATTTTCTCAGTGTTTTAATCCCAATACGAAGATAGACAATAGGCAGAAAAACAGCTGTTAATAATCCTAAAATTCCCATATCAGTAAAAAACGTTAGAAAAAAATTATGTGATAAATTTGCTCCGCCTGTAACTTCATAGAAGTATATGAACAACCTGCCCCACCAATCATCTAACATATAAGGAAAGTAATTGAACATTTCATATTGATATGCCCCAGGACCCACACCAAATATAAAATGGTCGCTTATCATATCAATAGACATCTGCCAAATGTAATCTCTTGCGCTCATGCCGGATTCAATTCTTAAAAAAGTGGATAACAATTCATTTAGAGGTTGAAGAAGTAAAAACATCATACCTATTGTTATAATACCAAAGAGCAATTGATAAAATCTTTTTCTCACGAGAATAAAAAATATCATTGCTGTACTAAAAGTAATTCCGATAATTGCAGAACGAGACATAGTTAGTATCAGACCAATACCAAAAAATATTAGTAGAAAATATTCTAATTTCTTATCTGAAAAATTTTTCTTATTAAGGAGAGTACATATCAGCAATGGGAAAGAAACGACATAAAAGTTCGTTGATGCTTCTATATTAGTGATGATTGCTGAAACTCGCGGCCGATTTGGTGAAAATATATCCAGTAGACTTACGTCCCCATTTGAGAAAGCAATTAATGAAGAGCTAACTAAAATAAAAGCTACGATATATATAGAATTGAAGTAAAGTTTCAGATCCTTTATGGAACTAATTAATGAAAAAAATACATATGCAATGACAAACAAGGCTATCTGTCTTCCAAGTACATTTATTACAGCAGCCGGATAGTTTGACATTACTGAAGAAACGATCATAACTGTAAAATATAAGATCAAAAACAATTGTAAAGATTTTGGTATTTGCGGATATGCACCGAAATTCAGTCCATATTTTTTGAGGAAGAAATAACCTAACAAGCTAAAATCTACAACATACACTATTGGTCTGAGTGTTCTACTAACTTCTCCTACAAGTGTGAATAAAGATACAATAATTATTATTATGATAAATCTTTCTCCAAGACTTAAGGTAAGCATGAGTAAAACTATTAATGGGATTCCAATAATCAAGTACTCACCAAGCAAAATCGCTGGAATACTTAAAAGTAATGAGATAAAAAACAAAGACTGTAGGTCTTGGAAATCTGCATCAAATATTTTTATCAGTTTATTCATCAATCAATTTCTATTATCAGTATAATATTTCTTCTTCAGGCTTCAGCGCCTTGCTTTAAATAATTAAGTGGGCTAAAACGATTGAACACTCGTTGAGTAATATTTAAAGTTTTATGCTTTATTATTAAAATATTAACAATAAATAAACTTATAAACAGTATAATCTTGAATAGCTCATTAAACAATACATTTCCAAAAAATAAATTCGAAAAAATGGTAACCACTAAAAAACATATGATACAATTTATTATGTGAAACAGAAAATCCCTTATAAAAAGTGTTCTTTCTTTGATCTTTAATCTTTTATTTAGAAAAATATAGCTCGCCGAAAAGAAAAATATGAAACTAATACTCGTACTTAAAGCAAGTCCATCCTGATGGTATTCAACTAATACAAAGTTTAATAATAGTTTTAATATTACGCCTCCCCCTGTAATATAAAGCAGGATGTTTGCACTTTTAATGCTGTAAAATATTTTATTGAAAACAGCATAAACTGAATAGAATACAAGACTTATCGAATAGAACTTTAAAACACCAAAAGTCATTTCAGTATTTCTTTTACAAACTTTCCTCTTTCAAAAAATATTTTTATAAGAACATCACCATAGAAAAAAAGAATGAACGCTAAAGGCACGAATAAAAATACATTCATTGATATGCTTTCGTTATAAATTTTTTCGATCTCACCGTGAGAATCATCATTGATCGCCTTAGTAATTACCGGGAAAACAGCAGTAGCTAATGAAATAGAAAAAATGGAAACCGGAAGGAACCAGATTATTAACGCATAATTCAGTGAGGCTATGCCACCTGCTGAAATTTGTCCATAAAAGTATCTATCAAATATTGAATACAACTGACTCATAGATTCAATAAGTATTATTATGACAATCGATGAACTCAATATTGATCTGGAGATATTTAGCTCTTCTTTATCTAACCGAAAGTCAAACTTTAAAAACTTTCTGGACTTAGACAGCAGGAAAAGAAACTGCAATATTGTACCTGCTACATATCCTACAGGAATTATGTATACTCCATATTGGTCAGAAAAAAGAATCAGAAGAATGATAATGGAGATATTAAGAAATAAAATTGAGATTGCGGGATATTTAAATTCATACAAGCTTTGTAGTAATGCTGATAGAACTGAGATCGCAGCTGAAAACGGAATTGTAATTAAAAATATTCTAAATACCAGTATCGCAGTCTCCTGACTGTTCAAATCTGCCGATGGCATATAAAAGTTTACTACTGTTTCACTGGCAAGAAATAGCAGGCAGGTAAATAGCAAACCAGCAACGGTAAATATGAGAATTGACTGTCTGAAATATTTTTGAGATTGGCTAGAACCAACTTTTTGAAATTCAGGGATAAAATAATTTTGACTGATGTACAGCAAAACAGTATTAATGGTAATTGGCAGGACAGCACCAACAAGATAGAGATCGAACTCTGTTTCTAATCCAAAGTTATTAGCAAAAATCATTTCACGAATAAAGCCGAGACCTCTGCTGATTAATCCAAGTATGGAAATAAAAATCGATGCTCCGGCGATCGTAGAAGTGAATTTATTACTCATGTTCGATGATAGGAACGACTTAACTGAAAATTTGTATGTGGGTTAATTTCAGAATTATCAAACAAGCTTTTTGAAATACTCAATAGTTTTTTCTAATCCTTGTCTTCTATTTACCTTTGGTTCCCACCCAAGTTTTGTTCTGGCTTTTGTAATATCTGGTTGTCTTACTTTTGGATCATTAACAGGCAAATCTTCAAAGACTATTTTACTGCTACTACTAGTCAACTCTATAATTTCTTTGGCGATGTCTAATAAAGGTATTTCCTCCGGATTACCAATGTTCACAGGTTCTTTTTCATCGGACATAAGTAATTTGAATAACCCATCAACCTGATCAGTGATGTAACAAAAACTTCGTGTTTGTGATCCGTCTCCATAAACTGTGATGGGCTGTCCGGTTAAGGCCTGCATAATAAAATTTGGTATGGCCCTCCCATCTTTTAATCTCATCCTCGGACCAAAGGTGTTGAATATTCTGACAATTCTTGTTTCAAGATTATGATAACGCTGATAAGCCATAACCAGTGCTTCAGCAAACCTTTTTGCTTCATCATACACCCCTCTGGGTCCAATCGGATTTACATTACCCCAATATTCTTCAGGTTGCGGATGGATTTCAGGATCACCATAAACCTCAGAAGTTGAGGCAAGGAGAAATCGGGCTTTTTTCTCTTTTGCTAAACCCAATGCTTTGTGAGTTCCAAGAGATCCAACTTTTAAAGTCTGAATAGGTAATTGCAAATAGTCTATTGGACTTGCAGGAGATGCAAAGTGAAGGATATGATCGACCTTACCAGGAATGAATATGTAGTTAGTAATATCATGCTTAATGAATGAAAAATTTTCATTTCCCGCGAGATGTGAAATGTTATCAGTACTTCCCGTGATCAAATTATCAATACAAATAACCTTCATTCCTTCACTGAGTAATTTATCACATAAGTGTGAACCCAGGAAGCCAGCACCGCCGGTAACCACAGCTGTCTGCATTACTAATTGTCCTTTTCGATTTTAAAGAGTGAGAGTTTTTTTTCTTTAACAATGAACACTAGTGAGACTAGTAATAGAGCAAAAACAGATCCAACTACTGTGTTATAAATTAATCTTGGCGATGAATGCTTTTCTGGAGGTATTGCTTCATCCAGGATATCAATTGTCGGGACATCCCTGTTCTCCTGTATTCTTTCTTTGTAATACTGCTGCTGAAGCAACAGATAAACTTCATTTTTAATTTTTACTGTTCGTACTAATTTTGACAGCTGCATACCTAGTTCAGGTACATCGCTGAAGGCTACAAGATAATCATCCGAATCAATATCAAATTTATCGTACTCTTGTTGAAGCTGATTTAATTTCTTCTTCAGAGCTAATAAATTTTTATTATCAGGTCTGGAATTTGGTTCCAGCAAGGCAATCTCGATTTCAGTACTAACCATTTCTGCTTTTAATTTTGCTGCGCTTTCGATAACAGATGTGAGCTGTTCAGGTAAAGAAATTGTTTTATTTGCTTTTTGAAATTCCATCAATTTGGCTTCTGCCGAATCGAGCTCAGTCTTAGTCTGAACCAGCTGATATTCAATATATTCCCGAGCACGTTTTGCACGGTATGAAACTTTCTCACGATTAATGCTGTCCAATGCTTCAACATATGAATTTGAAACACGGGCTGCAAGAATTTTTATGGAGTCAATATCTGAAAATATTTTTGGTAAAAATCCTGAGGATAGATTAACTGATAGTGTAATAATTCCCTCTTTCGACAAATCTAAATTCAGATTTTTATTGATTTTCTTAATCGCTTCATACTCAGTGTCTTCACCATAAAAATCAAGAAGGTTATTTTTTCTAATTACGTATTCTGCTGCAGTACGGCTTTTAAGTATTTGAAGAAAAAGTTGTGAATTGCCGGGTGCAAATTTCCCTGTTAAAAAATCTCCAACACCGCTTCCTGAAAGTAAAGAACCTAATCCGGATATTTGATCAGTTTCCGGTGGAGGAAGAATTGTGACTGGTGCATTGTATGTTACAGGAGAGATTATAAAAAGATATAGAAAGATAACTACAGCACTTCCAATTGTATATTTTAGAATTGCTCTCCAATTGATCAATAAAACGTGAATAATGTCATGAAAAGTCATAATGTTACCTCACTGCCACAATTACTGCTGCAGAAGCGGCTACAATCGCTGCAAGCTGTGCGACAACAGTTAATGCATCTGTAAAAACATCCCAGAATTTTGGACCTGGTGGATCTTCGGGTGCCCAGATTGTATCTCCTGCTTCAAGTTTATCCACATCATCAGCATCAATCCATTCACCTGTTTTTGCTTTAATTATTCTAACATCACCTTCCAAAGCTCGCCAGCCAAAACCACCTGCTAAAGAGATATAATCCTGAATTGTAAGTGAAGGTTCGTAGACTATTTTACCCGGATTTACAAACTGACCAAGCATGATTATGTAATCTTTCTTTTCAGGAACATTAATAATATCATCTTTATGTAAAAGGATGTTTTCAAGCATATCATTCTGCTTAAAGAGTTTTACAAAATCCACAACAACCCTCCCGGAATGCTGTCTAGATTTCGCTTTAAGGTAATCATATTCATCTTCTGTCATGTTTTCTATCGGAATTAATTTAAGTCTTTCAAATTCCGGATCAGTTTCTTCAACATCCATCTTTCTTGTCAATGAGGCCTCGATTAAAGAAGCGTCCTGTAAAAATCCACCAGCTTCTTCAATGATTTGCTTTAGACTAGTTTCGTTTTTATTGATTTTATACCAGCCGGGAAATCGAACATACCCATTAATTTGAACATAATGATCAATTAAATATTCCGGGATTTTTCTGATGACAACGTGATCTTTATTTTGCAATAAAATATCGGCATTCGTTAAATCATCATAAGAATAGTAATTGCTGACTTGTGTTTCACCATCTTCAAGAAATCTGATAAGCTCAATGGTATCCTTTCGTGCATCGTATAAAAATCCACCTGAAAGATTAATCATATCCAAAATTGTTTCGTCAGGACGATACTCATACAAAGCCGGAAACTGAACCTGACCACTTATTCTAACTACCTTATCTACTTTTTGTACGAGTACACATCACCTTCGACTAAAATAGGATTGTTAGAAAAATCACCAAATCTTAAAAAACTTAGAAGGTCAAAAGTTCTTGTCTCACCTTCCTTTGGGATAACTTTAATATTTCTAATATCTGAATCTTCATTCAATTGACCTGAATTAGTAACAAGATCCATTAATCGTGAATTGGCAGGTAATACAAATACTGAAGGTTTTTTGATATTTCCAACAAGTGAGATTTTAATCATCCTGAAATCTGCCAGAGAGATAAAAATATCTACATCTTTATAATACTTTAAAATCGCTTCTGATATTTTTTCTTTTGCAGTTTTAAGTGTTGCATTACGAAGATCAACACCACCTACTCTTGGAATGTAAAACCAGCCTTCCTGATCTATTATGAGTGTATTCACAATTTCAGTTACACCACTGATCGATATAAATATTTTATCACCTGGTCCAACTTTATACTCATCCGGATTTATAATTCCTTCCGTTGCGATTCTGGCTGAGGGTGATGAAAACTTTTGATACATACTGTCAGGAACCAGCCTTTCAGGATAATCCGGCAGCTGCTGCGGTGTTATTGTAATTAAAAATAACCCGCTAAAACAGAGGACAAATGCAAAAATAAATTTCATTAGATCTTCAGGATGTGTTAAGAAATATAGACAATAAAAATAATCATCTAAATTGATTGTTAAATTATGAAATATTAAAGCTTCATCAAATTTTTAATGAAACTTTTCTGAGAGTTATTACCGATACAATGAAAACCAGCACAGGTCCGGTAAAAAAAATGATCGCATAGTAAGTAAGTAATTTATGTTCAATCAGAATTTTTAAAGATGCTAAATGTTTTATCTGATCCCTAAAAAACATGAAAGTTAAATATGCAATAATACCGGAAATCATCCCCGCAATTATCCCGTTGAGCATAACCGGAATTTTAATAGTTGAAAGTTTAGCTCCCACGAGTTTCATTGTTTCAAAATCTATCATCCTGGAATTAATAATTAATTTTATGGTTGCATATACCAGATAAACAGCAACAAGAGAAACCATAATTGTTAAAAGAAATAAATAAAATTTTATTGATTCGATATAGCTGAGCATTTTGTAAATAAAGCCTTCTCTGAAAACAACTTCATCAACAAATTGAAGTCCGGAAAGATTTTTTATAATTGAATTCAGTGAATCGTTATTGGCATGTGAATCTTTTATGCGTACAACAAAAGATGCGGGTAACGGGTTGTAGTCAAGAATCTTTTTGAAGTCTTCACCAGTTTCTTTTATGAATTGCTCCGCGGCTTGTTCCTTGCTGATGAATTCAACCGAATCGATAAATTCTTTTTCAGTCAATTCTAACAAAGTCGTCTGCTGAATAGCCGGAGTGAAAGGCTCTTTAAGGAATAAATTTATTTTGATGCTTGATTTCAGTTTATTGGAATAGTAATCAGATACCTGAAGTGTAATATAACTGAACAAAATCAACAGAACGCTTATTGTTAAACTAACGGTTGTCAGGATAAAAGAAGATTTTGCTGATTTTATGGAACGAAGAGCTTCATTAAAATAAAATAATAGCATTCTAAATTTTCTATAAGTTACTCAGAAATTAGATTCATCAATCCAGCGTGTCATCCGCCATTTTTGTGTTTGGGGATCTTTTTCTAATGACACATTTACCCTGCCATCAATCCTCACGACATCTGTTGGATTAAAGGTAATATTAAGATTAAAACTCCGGACGATATTTGCATCGAGTGTATCGATAGTGCTCAGAACTATGTTATTCCAGATCAAATCAAGCCTCTCTGAATTCTGGAATAGACCATAGGTAGTTCGCATTTCTTCATCCCTTCCCCAGTTAACATCGAAACCATTTTCATAATCTCTGTAAGTAAAAGTGAAGTTTGAAGTAATCAGGTTACCGTAGATAAGCGTATCTTTAAAAGTATAAGCATATTGGAAATTTTGAAATACACCTTCGATTGTAGTCTGATCGGAAATTGGTGGTGCACCGCTGTCAAAATCAGTATCAAGTCTGGGCGCGAATGGATTTGTACAGCCAGAAACAAGAGCAGCTAAGATCAGGAAGATGATTAATAATTTTATTTTAGAGATAAAATTCAATCTTCAATTCGCTCCAGCTTTTAGCACTTTGAATAGCAATATCTTCCCAGAAGTAAATTATCCAGGCTGAATTTATATCTCTTGTCATTGTGAACTTCAGACTTCCCTGATAGATTTCCGGATCAGAGTTCTGCACCGGGACACTGATGGAATACTTAGCAGAGTATAATGAGCTGTCCGCCCTAATATCATAAACCTCTTCAGAAAATGACAACGATATCGGGACGCCATCTGGTGACCTGTTTAATAAATTATTAAAATATTGATTGCAAAAATAATCATTCCCGTTCAAGATTCAGCATCTTAAATATTACCGGAATATTCACCCAGTCTATCGATAATTGTAAAACCTGCTTCTTCCAAAAAATCATAATTCTAATTTCAATGTATTATCGAACTGATTCAAAAAAATAGTCATTATCAATCCAGTGTTTTGCCGTGTCATAATGAGCTTCGATTTAAAATCGCTCGACCAATTGTTGCATCGTCTGCAAACTCAAGATCACCACCAATAGGCAGTCCACGAGCAATTCTCGTAACTTTCACTCCAAGCGGCTTAAGTAATTTAGCAAGATATAAAGAAGTAGTTTCACCTTCGGTATCAGGATTTAAAGCAAGAATTACTTCCTGAATATCTTCCTCTTCAAATCTTCTAAGCAGCTCTTTTATATGAAGTGAATCAGGAGTAATTCCTGACAGTGGTGAGAGTACGCCGCCAAGTACATGATACAAACCCCTGTATTCGTGTGTTTTTTCAACTGCCAGAACATCGCTTGCTTCCTCAACCACACATAATATTGATTGATCTCTTTTTTCTGATTTACAAATGTTGCAAAGTTCTTCCTCAGAAATATTAAAACACCTTGAACAGAATCTCAGCTTCAACTTTAAATTTTGTAAAGCAGTGATAAGATTTTCAACTTGCAGAGTTTCATATTTCAGAAGATGAATTGCAAGTCTTTGTGCGGTTTTTTTACCAATACCGGGCAGCTTGCTCAATTCTTCAATTGCGATTAGAAGAGGTTCAGCAATTTGCACTTTATAATCCCGGGATGTTCATGCCTGGTGGAATCATTCCTTTTGTTACTTTAGCCATTTCTTCTTCAGCCAATTTTGCTGCTGAAGAAATCGCCTTATTCACTGCAGCCACAACTAAATCTTCAAGTATTTCTTTTTCGTCTTTATTGATTACCTGCGGATCAATTTCAATAGATATAATTTCTCGATTTCCATTCGCTGTTGCTTTAATCATACCTCCGCCAGCTTCCTCCGAAACTGTAAGATTCCCAAGTCCGCTCTGCACTTTCTGCATTTCTTCCTGCATCTTCTGCACCTGTTTAAGCATCGCTTGCATTCCGCCCTTCATTAAATTCCTCCGATATTAGTCAAGTAAATGTTTTTTTGTTAAAATTTAATCAAATATACTACAATTGATTGACTTTATATACGTAAAATTCCTAACTTAATTTTCAAGTTTTACAAAGAAGAATAAAAATTTCGTAAAAATTGTTTATTGGAAAATCATATGGTAAAAATGGCAAGTTCAGAAACAGAATTTAAGTTGATTGATTATAAAGACGTCTTTCTTAATCAGAAAAGCAAAAAAATAACTGCAAAAGGTTTCGGAGAAAAAACAGCATCTTTAAACGCTTTTTTTCTTGATTACCTGAAGGGTTATAACATCCCAAGCGCCTACCAGAAACGTACTGATAAATACAATTTGCAATTTATCAAAGTTACTGAACTCCCTTTCAGAGTTAAAATATTGAACAATGCTGATAAAAGAATCTCAAAATTATTTTCTGTTAAAAATTTATCCCAACTTGAACTCCCGGTACAGGAGTTACACTATGGTGATTCAAAGGATACAATTGTAACCGAAAGCCATCTCATCTCTTTTAATCTTTCAACTTATGACGATATAAAATTCATTTACAGACTATGTTCCAAGATCAATGCGATTGTTAAATCTTTTTTTGAGCGAAGAAATGTTTCACTCGTTGAACTGACATGCATATTTGGTAAATTTGAAGGTAAAATTTTTTTGATCGGTGATTTTTCGCCAATGAGTATGAAAATAATTGATAACACAGAAATAGACACTTTGCCCAATCCATATAAAATTGAAACTTTTGCACAGATGAAAAAATATACCGACATCTTAGTTAAACTGACAAGCGGAGAATAGATGTTCACAAAGTATGGTTACACAACCATTGGAATCGTTACTGTAATAGTATTCCTTCTTATTTCACTAAGTTTCTTTATTCAAAGTAACCCTCTGAAAATTTTGATTATCATCATTGCCGCGGCAATTTTATTTTTAACATTAAACTTTTTTAGAGATCCGGAAAGAAAAATTCCTACAAAAAAAGGAATTATTATTACTCCGGCAGATGGGAAAGTAATTGTCATCAGGCAGAATATCTTTAATCATTTTGTCGGAGAAAATTGTAACCAGATTTCCGTTTTTATGTCGCCGCTGAACGTTCACGTAAACAGAATACCAATTGACGGTAAAGTTGAACATTTAAAATATCATGAGGGGAAATTCATTGCTGCTTTTGAGGATAAAGCATCCGAAAATAATGAAAGGATGGAAACTGGAATTAAAAGCAGTTATGGCAAAGTACTTTTTACTCAGATTGCTGGTTTTCTCGCCAGAAGAATTGTTAATGAGTTAAAGATAGGTGATGAAGTAAAGATTGGTGAAAGATTCGGAATGATTAAATTCGGCAGCAGGCTGGATATTTTCGTACCTTCAAACTTTATTCCGGTTGTGAATATGAACGATAATGTTTATGCCGGAGAAACAATTCTCTTTGAAGTAAAAAAATAAATGAACCGACCCCGGCTTACTCCTTCTGTAATACCAAATCTTTTTACCGCAATGAATATGTTTTGCGGTTTTCTCTCAATACTCAGTGCTTCAGAAGGAAATTTTAACTACGCTGCCTGGCTCATTTTTGTTGCGGCCGTTTTTGACGCGCTTGACGGAATGGTTGCGAGATTAACCAACTCGTCAAGTGAACTGGGGGTGGAACTTGATTCCCTTTCGGATATTGTGAGTTTTGGTGCGGCACCTTCTTTTCTTCTCTATAAAACTTTTTTTTATTCGATGAATACCTGGGGAATTATTATTAGTGCTTTACCGCTAATTGCCGGGGGTTTCAGACTTGCCCGATTCAATATTCAGCTTGTCGGATTCTCAAAATCTTTCTTTCTTGGATTACCAATCCCATCTGCAGCATTGACAATTGCATCGTTCATACTTGCTTTTTATGATGAAGGTTTTACAAAGCCAATGTCTGATTTTATCGCACCATTGATTCTTGTTCTTTCATATTTAATGGTAAGTAATATCAGGTATGAAGTTATTCCGAAAATTTCCCTGAAAAGTATAAAGGAAAAACCATTTCATTTTATTTTCTTATTGATTGCAGTCCTGCTTGTAATTTTTATGTATACAAAAGGATTGTTCCTTGTTTTTGTTTTCATGATAGTGATTGGTATTTTTCGGCATCTTTACAAATTGATTACATCACCTTCTGCCAATTAAAATTAATTAAATATGTTCAAAGCAAAAGTTCTTATTAAAAGAAGAAAAACCATACTTGACCCTCAGGGAAAAGCAGTCGAAATTGGTGCAAAACATCTTGGACTCACGAACATCAAAAATACACGGATTGATAAATTCATCGAGTTCAATGTGGATACTTCCGACAGGAAATCTGCTGAACAGGAAGTCAACGAATATTGTAAAAAACTTCTCGCAAATCCGATTATGGAAGATTATGAATTTACGCTTGAAGAGGTATAATGTTGAGTGAAACGAAATTCGCCTCCGGCAGAAGTAAACCTAAATTCGGAGTTGTTGTTTTTCCTGGTTCTAATTGTGACCACGACACTTATTATGTGCTTAGAAAAATTATTGATGTGGATGTCGTCTTTCTCTGGCACAAGCAACCTTCTTTGGAAGATTGTGATATTCTTATTCTTCCCGGTGGTTTCTCCTATGGTGACTATTTGAGAACAGGTTCAATCGCCCGCTTCTCTCCAATAATGAACGAGGTGATCAAGTTCGCAAATGGCGGTGGTTATGTTTTAGGCATTTGCAATGGATTTCAAATATTGCTCGAAGCTGGTTTGCTTCCCGGAGTTATGATCAGAAATGAATCTTTAAACTTCGTGTGTAAAGACATTTATCTTAAAGTTGAAAATATGAATACAAATTTCACCAAAGCAATCAATGGAAATAGTGTTCTAAAAATTCCGATTGCACACGGCGAAGGAAATTACTTTACCGATCAAAGAACATTGAATGAACTTGAGGAAAACCAGCAGATCGTGTTCAGGTATTGTTCAAGCGACGGCTTAATAACTGCAGATGCCAATCCAAACGGTTCGGTAAACAATATTGCCGGGATTATGAATAAGAAAGGTAATGTGTTGGGAATGATGCCTCATCCTGAAAGGAGCAGTGATCCGGTCTTGGGAAAAACAGACGGAAGTCTTATTTTCAAATCATTAGTAAATAATATTTTTAATTGAGAGGTTTAATATGTTCGGTAATTTAGGCGCAGGCGAGATAATTCTAATAGTTCTGGTTGTATTACTACTTTTTGGAGCAAAAAAAATTCCGGAACTTGCACGTGGTATCGGCAAAGGTATGAGTGAATTCAAAAAGGGACTTAAAGACGTTGAGAGTGAAATAAAATCTGCAGATACCGATTCAAAAAAAATAGACGAGAAAAAAGATTCAAAATAATATTTAGTAATAAGTAGCTATCTTCCTTCTCCACTAACGCGGCAGAACTTCCAGCAATTGTTTCCATCTCATTTAGGACAGGTCTTTTCATTTTCTTAAATTTGTCAGTCAAATTTTTAAATGCTACACCAATCAGGGATAAATTTTTATGAGCATTCTTGTTAATAAACAAACCAGACTATTAGTACAAGGAATCACCGGCGGTGAAGGTTCATTTCATACTCAGCAAATGATAGATTACGGAACTAAAGTAGTTGCAGGTGTTACTCCAGGTAAAGGAGGGACAGAGCATCTTGGTGTTCCGGTCTTTAATACTGTTGCAGATGCAGTTAAGAAAACTAAAGCTAATACTTCTGTAATTTTTGTCCCCCCGGCATTTGCTGCAGATGCAATACTCGAATCAGCGAACTCAGGAATAAAAGTAATCATCTGCATCACCGAAGGTATACCTGCTGCGGATATGATAAAAGTTTATAACTCAATAAAGGAAAAAGGTGTAGTGTTAGTTGGTCCGAATTGTCCGGGAGTTATCTCACCCGGAGAAGCAAAAGTCGGAATAATGCCTGGCTTCATTCACAAAAAAGGAAATATTGGTATTGTTTCAAGAAGTGGAACATTGACTTACGAAGCGGTAAAGCAGATTGTCGATGTTGGACTCGGTCAATCAACGGCAGTTGGAATTGGCGGAGATCCCGTGATCGGTTCAAAGTTTATTGATATCATAAAATTATTTAATGAAGACCGCGAGACAAAAGGCATCGTAATGATTGGTGAAATCGGCGGAAGTGCTGAGGAAGAAGCTGCTGAGTTCATCAAAAAAAATGTGAAGAAACCAGTTGTTGGATTTATCGCAGGTAGAACCGCACCTCCAGGAAGAAGAATGGGACACGCTGGTGCAATAATCTCCGGAGGAAAAGGAACAGCTGCAGAAAAGATGGCAGCAATGAAGAAAGCCGGTATTCAAGTAGTCGAAAATCCTGCAGAGATTGGTATTACAATGCTTAAAGCAATTTCAAAGAAGAAGAAAACTACTGCCAAAAAAGTTTCTTCAAAGAAAAAAACATTGACAAAAAGATCTTCGATAAAGAAGAAAAAGAAATAAATATATTTCGAAAAATAAAGTAAGAGACTTAAATGAAAGTTAAAGTTGCTCTCGAAAAAAGTGATGAAGGTGGATATACAGTTTATGTCCCATCTCTTCCCGGGTGCATCAGTGAAGGTGAATCAATTGAAGAAGCAATAGATAATATAATTGAAGCCATAGAACTTTATCTTGAACCAATCGAGGATGATACTGCCGGGTTAAGCGATGTGATTATTAAAGAAATTAACTTATGACAAAGGTTACATCCTTCCATACTTTAAAATCATTAATACACTTCAAAGAAATGGATGGGTGGTAGTCAGGCAAAAAGGAAGTCATATCAGGATGCATAAACATATTCCGGGTGAACTTTTAAAGATTACTGTTCCAGCTCATACACCTGTCAAACGATCAACTTTGTCTCACATCTTAAAACAAGCACGAATCGAGACCGAGGAATTTTTAAAACTATTATAAGACATATTTAATTAGGAGAAAAATTGGGTAACAAAACTTTAGCTATCATTAAACCTGATGCAGTTCAAAAAGGATTTACAGGCGAAATAATTTCAATGATCTTAAAAGCCGGATTTAAAATTAAAGCGATGAAGATGGTGCATCTTACAAAATCTTCCGCTGAAGGATTTTACGCTGTGCATAAGGAAAGACATTTTTTCAAAGATCTTGTAGCCTATATGACTTCAGGCCCTTGTGTTCCGATTGCACTTGAAAGAGAAAATGCAGTTGAGGAGTACCGAAAACTTATTGGTGCAACTGATCCAAAAAAAGCCGCTGAGGGAACTGTTCGCAAACTTTATGCGGTTGATATTCAGCTTAATGCTGTTCACGGATCCGACTCCGATGAAAATGCTGAAAAAGAAATCTCACATTTCTTCTCAAAAGATGAATTACTGAACAATTATTCAGAATGAGATTAAATTTTTCTTCAGAATTTTCGCTTAAAATTAATTAATTGCAATTCGAATTTTTCCAGGAAAACCAATGAAAAATATTTTTATAATCATTTTACTATCACTCACTCTCATTCTTTCATGTTCTAAAGAGAATAAACAACAGGATAATAAAGAGCAGGAGAACATTACTTTCTCGTTTGATAGTACATCTCTGAAAACCACTGTTATTGATAATGCAGAAGAGCAATATTTTTTCATGAGATATAAATTTATTCCGGGAGAATCATTCAGGTACAGATTAACAACTATATCTGAAAGATCTCAGAGTATCGTTACCGACAGCACTATGAATGATAAGATGGGCCAGACAATAATATTCATAATTAATTTTAAGACTTTGAGCGTTGATAAAGATAGCGTTGCTGAACTACAATGCACTTTTAGTTCAATAAACTTAAAAGCTAATGCGCAAGGAAGAGATATTACTTATCAATCGGGAACTGAACTTGATACAACTGATAGAATCAGATTTGCAGAGTACGAATCCTACATTAATAATCCGTTTAATATCAGAGTAGGAAAGCAAGGTGAGATTTTAGACATTTATATGATTGATAAAATTATAAATCGGTTTCTTGAGCTGCGTAAACTTGCTGATTCACTCACTGCTCAGGAAAAGGTAATGGTTTCACAGGAACTGACAAACAGTTCCATTAAACCAATTCTTTCTCAGATCTTTCGTGAGGTGCCGGCTGATAAAATGGCAAAAGACTCGACCTGGTCGTATAAGCGTGAATCATTGCAGGTAATGGTCTTTAAAGTCGATTATGAAAACAAGTACAAAATAGATAATCTTGAAATGCTTGGTGATGATAAGATCGCTGTTATATCCGGCTCAATAAAAACTAATGTTAATGGTAAATCAAGTTTCACTGAGCAGGGTGTGAGTTATAAATTTGAGAAACCAATTTCCACAGCTAACGGTAAAATCTATTTCAACCTTGATAAAGGAAGAATTCAAAAAAGCAGGTCGCAGTCGGAAATGAAAAATGCTTATCAAATGGAACAAGGTATTAAGAAAGCACGTGCAAAAGAAGAAAGTTCCAATGTAAACATTCTGGAGCTGCTTTAACAAAAGTTTATGATCATATTGGCTTGATAAATTTGAGGAGTCTGCGTGTTTTACCTTTCTGAATAATTAGGAGGAATATTTTGCGATGTTCCTCCTTTTTTCTTTACAAATATTTCGATTTTTAATTCTTTTCGACTTATAAGACTGGTTAAATATTTGATGCAACTGACTAAAAATCATTCAGGAGAAAAAATTGAAAAAGTTATTCGTATTTATTTTGCTTGTTGCAGCAGGATTCCTGGTCTATAAATTTGTATTTGAAAAGAAAGAAGTGCTTGAGATAACTGCTGATAAATCCATCTCAACGCAGCATTCAATGGATATTGATGCACCTGCATTATCTCCTTCCAGATTTGGGTCTGTTCAGGGAACAGTTAAAAATGTGAGCGATAATCCAGTCTCGAATATTGTCCTAAATTACAAACTCAATGCTCAGCCTGTTGAAGCAAGAATCGACAGACTTGAACCGGGTGAAACAAAAAACTTTTCCACACAGAGTGTAAGACTAACACACCAGGAAGTTACGTTCTTTCTTGAGAATATGAGTTACGAGTGATCCAATAAAATTTTACTAGTACTTTACTGAAAGGTCGGGATTTTATCCCGACCTTTTTTTGAGAGGAATATATTCTTTACTTCAACAAACTTGTCTACCGTAGTATCAGCGAGGGAGAATCAATCCCTTTCTCACATTACCTTCGTAGGGGCACAAAATTTTGTGCCCCTACAATGTTGTTTGTTCACTTCAACAATAACATCTTCTTCGTTTCAACAAATGAACCTGCCTTGAGTTGATAGAAATAAACTCCGCTTGGTAGTGTGATTCCGTCAAACTCAACTTCATATTTCCCTGCTGTCTTTTCCTCATTCACAAGTGTTACTACTTTACTGCCGAGTATATCGTAAATGACAAGCGTTACAAATTGTTTTTCTCGGATCGAATATTGAATCTTGGTTGTTGGATTGAATGGATTCGGATAATTCTGTGAAAGTGAATAGGTCGAAGGAATTAGTTCTCCAGATACCATCAGTTTGGTGATAGTTGAGTTATCAATTATTACATTTTCCCCATCCTTCATATTGACATTCAAGATCTTTCCTGTCTCATCCTGAAGTCTTATATCCATATTTTCTACTTTTACTTTTAACGGATAAACTACCCCACTCATCTCAATAGCTTGAGTATTATTCAAGTCTTCGGCTATTCTTCCGCTTGAATATCTGATATCAAACATTCCTGCTGGTGGTGCTGGTGGCAACTCATACAAATTGAGATCAACCTCAATGTTTGCTGCATATAGTGTATAACTTCTACCCGCCGCATCTGTCAGTACTATTCTTCCCCAATCTTCCGGGAAGTATTCTACCACTTCACCTTTTGCCATAGTCTCTGGTATGATTATCTGTCCTGCCCCTGTCAGCTTAATCCAATAACCGAATCCCGGATCCAATGTTGTTGCTGGTGAGTATCCACCTGAATACTTATAGATCGGCCCACTCTGTAATCCAGGAGGATTTGTTGTTACGTTAGCTGCTGTTACACTTAGCTCATATCCACCAAACAAATTCCAGCCTGAAGCTGCTGTTAACGGAGCGTGTGGGACTATCTGTATTCCACCTGCTGGCCATTCGTCTCCTGTGTTATAGGTTCTGGCTCCTGAGTGTTTCATCCAATAACCTGTGCCTGGTACTGCATCAGTTACAGTCTGATATCCGCCAGCATATCTGAAGACGTTTGCACCCTGATCTCTGAATGCCCACCAGGTGTCTACATTTTGATCTGTTGGATGCAAGCCCGGAATGGAAACCATATTCCAACCGTTGGCTATTTCAACTGCTAGCTGAAAAGTGTTTAATGTGAATACTTTAAGATGGCTTGAATCTTTATATACTTTGACTTCGGGGATAGTAATTAAATTTCCTGTATATGTGAAAAATCCTTGCTGAACAAGAAGGTTATTTTGATAATTTTCCCAAAATACCGTCTCACCCACCGAAACAGAGAATTCCTGTAATCTTCTGAGTGTAATATCCGTAGTTCCTGAATCTGGCGCTGCTAATGTGCCTTGTGTAGTAATTAGATCGTGCACAAACAAGTTAACCTCCCAGCGGTCCGTCGAATCTATGATGTCGTCTGTCCAGTCAAGATAACCATTAATGCTTCCTATTGGATCTCCGTTCGTCGGCGAACCATTACCCGGATTATCATTGAATGAACAATTTGAAAAAGCCGGATAAGAAACGTTAGTACTATATCGAATAAGGAAATGGAAGTTTGGAAAGTTTGGGACCCATTGAGTATAAACATTTTGGTGATCCGTTTGACTCCAAAAGTGGAAACCACCGTGATTAGAATTATTCATTGAATCGTAGAAAGCTATCTTTTCAGTCCAGCCAACATTTACATCATTCTTCCCACAAAAAGTGTACATAACGGGAATTGAGGTGTTTTTTTTCTCAGTAATCATATAGCAAGAATTTAATCTCTCATTCCTCGTGTAATCTTCGTTTGTTGGTAGGTTTGTAGCCAACGTTCCCCACAATTGATTTGCGTAAGAAAAAGGAGAGGTCGCCATATTAAATTCTGGAGCAGAAATAAAAATAGCTGCAATTTTTTCGGGTACCATAATAAAATTTACTACATTACCAATTCCACCCATAGACCAGCCTGTCATATATACTTTTGTTGTATCCACCGGTAAATTGTTTAAACACCAGTTTACAGTAAATTCGACTCTTGCAGCAGTGTATTTGAAAATAGTGCCACTTGTAGGTATTGGATTACTATTAGAAAAAATATCAAAATCTTCATGGTATCCATAATATAATGAAGCTAATTGGTTTCCGTTTGGTAACCAGTCATCTATCGTTACTACATATTCATTTGGATCATCAATTCCCCATATATATTCTAGAAAATTTCTTCCACTAGGTCTCATATAAAATATTACCGGATGATCTTGAGAAACAAATCCATTTTTGTTTATTGCAAAGTGGAAGGCGAATGATCCTTCATTAGTCATCTGAGGATAGATTGATGAGGTTACTTTAGAAACAAATTGCACATATATTTCAAATACTCTTCCAGTTACAGATGCTGTTTCCTGCCAGACTGGGCGAGGTATAGCAACCGTCTCAGCAACAGGAACTGACAGTGAATTCTCTGAATAAATTATTGTAGTATCTTCAATCCCTCCGACCGATGTTGTAACAGTATAGTAAAAGGAACCTTCTTCTGTAGAGGTCGCAACAAATAAACCTTTAGTGTTTGGTAGCGGCGTTCCTGCCGAATCAATTTTAAAATATCTTGTGCCAGTTAATAATATGTTTGTTAGTCTGAGATTTCTAGCCGAGTTATCCCGGACTAAACCCAAATTTTGTGCGGATGCAAGTTGAAAACCATAATGGATTGGATCTGGTGATTTATACAAGTTATACCTAACACCAGTTACAGTTAAATTATCCCAGGTGACAAACACCTGTCCATCACGGTAAAACGCGTTGAGGTTAGTTACTGTTGTTTGTGCAAAAACGTTTAATTGTAAAAGAAATAATCCAGCAATCATTAAGTATGACTTTTTCATACTATCCTCCTATTTATGAATAATTAAAATTTTTAATTTCGGATGCGACATTTTCTCACCCCTAATACCTTCTGTCTTCAAACTCCTGATTACTTTAAAAGAATCATTTTCTTAACAGATGAATATTCTCCTGCTTTTAATTGATAGACATAGATTCCGGATACAAGGTTCGGGTTAATGGATGCCTGATTGAACTCAACTTCATATTTTCCTGCTGTTTTGTAATCATTAATAAGTGTGGCAACTTCATTTCCAAGTATGTCAAAAACTTTTATTGTTACATCACTGCTAACTGGTAACTGATAACTGATCACCGTATTTGGATTAAATGGATTCGGATAATTCTGATCAAGCGAGAATACTAACAGTGCAGAAACTACTACTTCAGCTTCCGGTGAGTATTCATAACTGCCATCAAAGTCTATTTGCTTTAAGCGGTATGTGTATCTTCCTGCTGAAACTTTTGAATCTGTGTGGCTGTATGATTTAGGTTCTGTTGTGGTTCCAAATCCCGAAACATAACCAATGGTTTCCCACTCATTGTCATTCTGAGCAAAGCGAAGAATCTCAAATCCCTGATTATTAGTTTCTGTTGCAGTTGACCAGTTTAGTATTACTTCTTTACCGTTTGCTGATGCAGTAAAAGATGTGAGTTCGACAGGAACACCACTGTTGGTTGTGTGAAGGATAAGACCATTGTCACCAACAGCCCATCCTGTAGTAGAATTGACAAAGCAGATATCATTTAATGAATTATTATATAAACCCGAATCAATTTGACTTGTCCAATTTAATCCATTATCACTACTAAATAGAATTACACTACCTCTGGAAAAATCAAATCCACTAACCCAGAAATAATTTGAATCAGAAGAAGCAGCACTAGTGAAGAAAAAACTATAGAAATCATTTTCAAAAGCTAATATCCAATTAACACCGCCATCGGTTGTTCGAAATATATCGCCCCAGCCAGACATAGTCTCGCATCTAGTTCCAACTGCAATGCCATTTTGACTATCTGAAAACGAAATACTATGCCATGCATTCCATTCAGTAGAATCCTGGACTGGTTGCTCGCTCCAAGTCTCCCCTCCATTTGTGGTTTTTAGAATCGAACCATCACAACCTTCACCCCAATATTGTGCGGATGCTATGAAACCTGTACTCGCATCAATAAAGTGAACATCTCTAAGTGAACCTGCTGGAGTTGATTGGTTTATCCAACTAATCCCTCCGTTTGTAGTTTTTAATACTACATCGCCAATTACCCATCCAATATTTACATTAATAAAATGAACTGCAGTCAGGGAGAAAACGGAATCACCCATTTGCTGAAACCAACTAACACCTCCATTGGTGGTCTTTATTATTGTACCGTTATCACCAACTGCCCAGCCATAATTATCATCAACAAACTGAATATCATTAAGAGTTTGATATATTCCACTTGTATGTGGCACCCACAATGATCCTCCATCAGAAGTTATCAACATTCTGCCACTATAGCCAACAATTATCCCATTGTTTTCATCTCTGAAAGCAACTGCATTTAAATTGTAAGTGAATGCATTATATAAAATACTCCAATCATTACCTCCATTAGTTGAATTTAGAATTGTTCCCACTCCCCCAACTATTATACCCACACTAGTATTACGAAAAGAAATGGAACAAAAAAAGTATCCAGGAAATGATTGGGGTGTCCATTGTATGCCTCCATCTGTAGTTTTGAATACTCCATTATCCCCTACAATCCAACCGGTATTTAAATCTTCAAAATGTATCTTTCTTAACCACGAGGAATAAGCGATAGTATGAGAGATCCAATTTGTACCACCGTTGGTAGTTTTTAAAACAATCCGATCCTCTACTAATCTCTTAGCAGTAATCCAACCAGTGTTATCATCAATAAAAAAAACATCCCAACAAAATTCACATGTGAGTGGTAGATCTTTCTCAATCCAAGTTTGCCCACCGTCAGTAGTTCTAAATATTAATCCCCGAGAACCTAAAATTGTACCTTTACTACCAACTATCCATCCTACATTTGCACTAATTAGATATGCGCCAGAAAATGAAATTGAATTACCTAATGTCTGTGAAGTCCAGTTATTGCCGCCATCTATTGTCCTAAGGACTTTACCATTATCACCAACCACTAATCCTCGATTGTCATCACAAAAAGAAACCTCATTTAAATTTTGACTTACCCCTGGTGATTGTTGTAACCAGCTAACGCCTCCATTTGTCGTTCTTGTGATGGTGCCGCCATCACCAACTGCCCAACCATTATTTGCATCAATAAAACACACAGCATTTAACTTATTTGTAACGTTGCTCTGCTGTTCAATCCAATTGATACCGTCATCAGTGGTTTTAAGTATTGTACCACTATCACCCACAGCCCAGCCGTTGTTTGCATCAATAAGTGTAACATCATATAGATTGCTGAATGTTACTATATTTAATGCTGGATACTGTTGATACCATTGTGCAAAACAAAATTGAGTTGCCAGTAAAAAGAAAAACAAAGATTGCAAAAAAGTTTTCATGACATCCTCCTTGGTAATATTTTATTTTATTAAAGTCATTTTTTTAACTGCAGAATATTCTCCAGCTTTCAACCGATAGAAATAAACTCCACTTGGTAGTTGTTCTGCATACCAGGTTACTTCATAAGTTCCTACCGGTTTTTCTTCGTTAACTAAAATTTCTATTTCGTTACCAAGTACATCGTAAACAACGAGAGTTACATATTGCTCACTGCTTACTGAATACTGAATACTGGTTGTTGGGTTGAATGGATTCGGGTAGTTTTGTTCAAGCGAGAATAATAACGGTGCAGAGATTTCTACTTCGGTTTCCGGTGAGAATTGAAAACTTCCGTCCAAGTCTTTTTGCTTTAGGCGGTAAGTATATTTTCCCGTCGAGACTTTTGAATCTGTATAGCTATAAGATTTAGGTTCTGTTGTGGTTCCAAAACCTGGAACAAATCCAATTGTTTTCCATTCGTTGTCATTCTGAGCGAAGCGAAGAATCTCAAATCCTTGGTTGTTTGTCTCCGTTGCAGTTGACCATTTGAGAAAAACCTCTTTGCCATTTGATGTTGCAGTGAATGATGTGAGTTCGACAGGAATAATTTCAGAAAGCGGTCTTCGCCAAACACCGCCTGAACCAAACATTATATTTGCTCCTTGCCCGAGATAAGCGTACCCATTATTATCTGAGCTTAGCGTCAACACTTCCCACGAATAGTTTAATCCTTCATTCCATAAACCTAGACTGTCTCCTTCATCAGAAAAGAGGAATACGCCCGCATCTTCAGTACCAACTAACATTCCTTCTGAAAATCCAATCGACCAGGAAAGACCAACTTGACAATTAATTGAACATATATACGTCCAACTGATACAATTATTTGTAGAAATTAAAATGTCTCTCTGCCCAGTCCCGCTCCCGTTCCATACTCCAACGAGAATTTTGCCATTTGAGAAAAGACCGAGAGAGTTCGTCATAGGTCCAGGGGGATATCCTAAAAAATTCCAAGTGCATCCATAATCTGATGATAAGTACAAATAATCCCCATACGCGCAGCCAAACCAACTTGATCCTACCGTCAACACGTAAGGCTCTTTAGAGGCGAATATGTTTCCACCTCTAACTTCCATGCCAGGTGTACTCCAGTTTAATCCGTCATCAGTTGATTTTGCTAAAGCAGATTGACCAGTAAAAGACCCACCCGTAATTATTCCACAGAAAACTATTCCAGAAGGATTTATTGTGATGTTTCTTGGCCAACTCCATCCAGTCGGAATGGAGTCTACTAATTGCTCCACAATGTCGGATTGAATCCATGTGTCTCCGTTATCAGTTGAAAAAAATAGAGTTGAATATGACCAATAATCATGTAATGTATCTTTTATCATAAACACTTTTCCTGATGGAGATATCGCAATATCAACTGCATTAGAATCAACAATTAGTGTCCAATTCATTCCTTTATCATTAGAGCGATACACTTCTCCACTAACTGCAGTAACTGCAAATATATTTGAGTCTTGAACGGCTATATCTTTTATGCCTTGTCCACTAAGTCCAACTGGTATCCACTGCCCAAAACAAATTTGTGTGGTGAGCAAAAAGAAAAACAGTGAGTACATTATTTTTTTCATCTCATCCTCCTAGTTATGGATTGATAAAAAATTTACTTCAATAACAACATTTTTTTTGTTTCGATATAATTGCTTGCTTTTAGTTGATAGAAATAAACTCCGCTCGATAAGTTCTCCGCATACCAAGTTATCTCATAAGTGCCTGCTGGTTTTTCTTCGTTTACTAATGTTGCAATTTCATTTCCCATAACATCAAATACTTTTAATGTTACATCACTGCTTACTGGTAACTGATAACTGAACACTGTTGATGGATTGAATGGATTCGGATAATTCTGTTCAAGCAGGTATGAAGTAAATGCTCTCCACTCTACTTCTACTACATCTGAGTACTCATAAGTACCGTTGAAATCAACTTGTTTTAATCTATAGTAGTATTTCCTGTTTTCTAAATTCTTATCCAAATAAGTGTAGTTGTGTTGCTCGGTGGTTGTTCCGTGACCATTCACAAATCCAACTGTGAAAAACTCTTTAGAGTCAGTACTTCTTTGAATTTCAAACCCCTGGTTGTTAGTTTCCGTTGCAGTTGACCAGTTGAGTATTACTTCATTACCATTTGAAGTTGCGGTAAATGAAGCGAGTTCGACAGGAATTATTTCAAATAGTGGTCTTCTCCATACACCATTATCCGTACCTGCATATACGTAACCGTTGTTGGCGAGAGTTAGTGCCTGAACATTAAGATTTGTTAAGCCATCATTCCTCGAACCCAAACTATCACCTTCATCGGAAAACAGAAATACACCCAAACTATCTGTGCCAATTAACATACCTTCTGAGAACTCACTTTGAAAAGAAAGACCAACTTGGCAATTAATTGTACATATATACGTCCAACTGATACAATTATTTGTGGAAATTAAAATGTCTCTCTGCCCAGCCCCGTTCCAGTTCCATACTCCAATGAGAATATTGCCATTTGAGAAAAGACCGAGAGAGTTCGTCATAGGTCCAGGGGGATATCCTAAAAAATTCCAATTGCTTCCATAATCTGATGATAAGTACAAATAATCCCCATGCGCGCAGCCAAACCAACCTGATCCTACCGTCAGCACGTAAGGCTCTTTAAAGGCGAATATGTTTCCACCTCTAACTTCCATGCCAGGTGTACTCCAGTTTAATCCGTCATCAGTTGATTTTGCTAAAGCAGATTGACCAGCAAAAGACCCACCCGTAATTATTCCACAGAAAACTATTCCAGAAGGATTTATTGTGATGTTTCTTGGCCAACTCCATCCAGTCGGAATAGAGTCTACTAATTGTTCCACAATATCGGATTGAACCCATGTATCTCCGTTATCAGTTGAAAAAAATAGAGTTGAATATGACCAATAATCATCTAATGTATCTTTTATCATAAACACTTTTCCTGATGGAGATATCGCAATATCAACTGCATTAGAATCAACAATTAGTGTCCAATTCATTCCTTTATCATTAGAGCGATACACTTCTCCACCATCTGCAGTAACTGCAAATATATTTGAGTCTTGAACGGCTATATCTTTTATGCCTTGTCCACTAAGTCCAACTGGTATCCACTGCCCAAAACAAATTTGTGCTGCTATCAAAAAGAAAAACAAAGTTTGTATAAATAATTTCATTTCATACCTCATTTATAAATTATTTTTGTAAAGACATTTTCTTTTCACATTTATAATCGCCAGCTATAAGACGGCAGTAGTATGTATTTCCATTTGGATCCCTGCTTTCGCAGGGATGACAAGTGGAAGCATCAAATTCTATTTCGTATGTGCCGGGATTTTGTTCTTCATCAACAAGTTTTTCTATCTCTTTACCCTCAGTATCAAATACAGTCAATATCACTCTTGCTCTAAAAGCCACACAATATTTAATTACTGTTCTCTCTTTAAATGGATTTGGGTAATTCTGGCTCAGGTAGAACTCAGATGGTTCAAATTCGTTTATAAGTGAATTATTTAAATGACCGTACATTGAAATTTTGTTTTTCTTCCTGAGACATATAAACAAAAAGTTAATTTCAGGATATATTATAATATTCGAGGGTGGCGATTATCTACCACAAATCTCCAAAAAACTATCACTTTTCTGTAATTCGCAAGAAAATGAATTTGGTGATTGGCAACAGTTAGTAATTTTTAGGTTGAAATTGCATTATTGATCCTCTACGAGGATCTATTTTTCAGCTGGTAGATTTTGAATTACAATTATTAAACATCTACGATGCTCTATTATTCTTATGGTATTGCGAGGGCGGGATACCAAATTGTTTCTTAAAACATTCGGCGAAGTAGGATGGATTGTTAAAACCGACTTCCAGTGCTATTTCTGAAAGATTTCCGAATTTATTTTCAATAAGTTTCGCTGCTCTGTTGAGCCTTATTCTTCTTATAAATTCAACAGGTGATTCACCGGTTAATGTAACTATTTTTTTATGTAGTAGTGACTTACTTACAGATAGATTCTCTGCAAATACTTCCACGCTGAACGATTCATTCGAAATATTCTGAGAAATGATACTATATGCTTGCTGTAAAAACTTTTTATCAACTGGTGTAATCTTTGTCTGGTTTAATTCAAAAAATCCTTCTTTTTGAAAATGCTGGTGAAGTCTCTTTCTCTGTTCAATTAGATTTTTTATCCTCGCTCTTAGCTCATCTGGTTCAAACGGTTTCATTAAATATTCATCGGCACCGGTTTCATAGCCAGTTAGTTTATCTTCCTTCGCCGCTTTTGCTGTAAGAAGAATTACTGGGATATGACTGGTTCTCTCATCAGTCTTCAGTTTTTCACACAGCTTAAATCCATCTATTTTCGGCATCATCACATCACTCACAATTAAATCAGGTATCTGTTCAATGGATTTGTTCCATCCATCTTCACCGTCTACTGCTTCCAGAACTCTGTATTCATTATTCAAATTTTCTTTAATGTAATTTCTCACGTCGGAGTTATCGTCCACTATAAGTAACAACTGAAGTTCTTCTTTTCCTAAGAACTCAATGTCAATCCTTTGTTCAGATTTGTTTTCAGTTTCCTCATAGTAATTCCGTCTTTCTTCCTCTTTTTCATACTCTTGCTCTTGATCTACTTCGCTTATCTCTTCGGGTTTTAAGTGCTCTTTGCCCAGAGGAATTTTCACTATAAAAGTTGCTCCTTTTCCTTCTTCGCTTTGAACATCAATCTTTCCTTTGTGAAGTTCAACTAGTTCCTTAGTTAATGCTAATCCTATTCCCGTGCCTTCCTGTTCTCTTGTGTGACTTCCATCCAATTGGTAGAAACGATCAAATATCTTTGACATCTTTTCTTTTGGAATTCCAATACCAGTATCACTGATTGAAATATCAATGTAATTTTCATTCCGACTAACATTTGTCTCAACGCTTCCACCATCTGCAGTAAACTTGAACGCATTCGAAAGAATGTTAGTAACAATCTTTTCAATCTTATCTTTGTCAAGGTAAACAATTATTTCATCCTCAACTGAATTGAACTTCAAAGTAATTCTTTTTCTCTCAGCATAAGAAGTAAATGACAGCAGCAATGCCTCCAATAATGATACTATGTTTTGAGGACTTGTCTGAAGCTTCATATTTCCGGATTCGAGCTTTGAGATATCAAGCAGCTGGTTTACAAGTCCGAGCAATTTCCTTGCGTTTCTGTGAATCATACTTATCTCGGACTTTATTTTTTCATCTTTTACTTTTTCAAATATTTGTTTGGCAGGACCAAGAATTAGTGTAAGAGGAGTTCTGAATTCGTGAGAGATATTAGTAAAGAACCTGGACTTCAACTCGTCGACTTCGTGCAGTTTTTGTGCTTCAAATTTACTCATTTCATATTCTTGCCTGGTCCTAATTCTTCTAAGCTGCGCTTTCCAGATGATATAAACGGCACTCACAATAAATAAAATATAGAAGAGATATGCCCAGGCGGTTTGCCACCAGGGAGGAAGTATAATAATTTTTATTGATGCACCAGATTCATTCCAATTACCGTAATTGTCAGATACTTTGACTCTGAAAAAATATTCTCCCGGATCTAAGTTAGTGTAAGTTACTGAGCTTTGGGTTAGGTCAGTATAAGTCCAATCTTTGTCAAATCCTTCCATAATGTAAGCATATCTGTTGTTTTCAGGTGAATAAAAATCCAGAGCAGCAAGCTCGAAAGAAAAAACTTTATCGTCATAATTCAGTTTGAGTTCATCACATTCAATAATAGATTTGGTTAGTATTGTCCGTCCGCTGAGGCTGTCATAACCAATTGGAACAGGTTTGTTAAATAATGAAAAGCCAGTTATATATACTGGTGGAGTACTGATATTTTCTTTAATACTATCTGGATGAAAAAATATAAATCCGCTGCTGCAACCATAAACAAACTCACCGGCTTTGGTTTTAGATCCCGACCATAATGCGTTACCTGGAAGTCCATCTTCAGTATCAAAGTTTCTAAAAGTATTATGTTGAGGATTTAACTTTGAAAGTCCATTATTTGTACTAATCCAAAGGTTACCCTGACTATCTTCTAAAATGCTATAAATATAATTTCCGGGTAAACCATCTTTAACTGTGTAATGTTTGAACTTGCTATTCTCTTTATCAAATTTATCCAAACCACCATCCAATAATCCAAACCAATAATTACCAAATTTATCTTGATAGATTAAGTTTACCGAGTTACTGCCCAGACTATTTGCATTCTTAGGATCATTTTCATAATGAACAAATTTGTTTTTCCAATAATCGTATGAAAATATTCCGTCAAGCCGCGCACTTACCCAGAGCAATCCGATTCTATCCACAAACAAGTTAGCAGCATAAGTCGAGCTAAAATCACCAGGGTGATCAAGTTTATACTTAATGTAAGTAAAGATTCCTTTGTCTTTATCAAACTTATGTAATCCATTGTCCGGTGTTCCAACCCATAAAATTCCTGATGGATCTTCGGCAATGCTTATTACTATATCTTCACTGATACTATTCGGGTCAGATGGATCATATCTATATGAATAGAATTTTTCTGTTTTTCTATCAAACTTGTTCAACCCTCCAAAATATGTTGCTACCCACAAATCACCTGATTTATCCTCATGAATATCCGTTATACGGTTATCGCTTATACTATTAGGATCGTTTGGATTGTGCTGATAATGAGTAAACTTATTTGTTGTTCTATTCCATTGATTTAATCCTTTATCGTAAGTTCCAATCCACAACACTCCGGATTTATCTTCACAGATTGCAGTAACATTGTTGCTGCTGAGAGAATTGGAATCATCCGGTTTATGACTATAAAGTTTGAACTGTCTCTGCTTTGTATTAAAATATTCAGCCCTTCGCCCTGGTTTGCAATCCAGAGCAATCCGGATTTGTCCTGATAAATCCAGGAGACATAGTTCCCCAATAGACTAAATTTATCAAGAGGATCGTGTTTGTATGATCTGAATGATAATCCTGAACTTTCATTAAGACTTGAGACAGACCTGCATAGTCCTTCCTCGGATGTACCTAGCCAAAGAATATCGTTATCATCTATGTGAATGAAGACAAGATAATTGCTGCTTAAACCGGAAGGAATCTTAGGATCGAATTTATGATGAACGAAAATAGGAATTTGATTATCATCTTTGTAAGTAAGCTTGTCCAGTCCACCCCCAAATGTTGCTATCCATATATTTCCAGATTTATCTTCCCGAACTCCTGCGATAGTATTAAAGCTGATGCTTGTGGGATCATTTGGATTATGCAGATAGCGAGTAAATTTTTTAGTAGTCCGATCGAATTTGTTCAGCCCGCCGGATAAAGTACCGACCCACAGATTATTTCTTGAATCTTCGAAAAAAGTCCAGATCCTGTTTTCGCTTACGCTTGTGGGATCATCAGGAATATTTTTATAATAAGTTGATTTCTCTGTTTTAGTATCAAATGAAAATAATCCGTCGTATTGTGTTCCTGCCCAAAGGGTGCCTGATTTATCCTCGTAAAGTGCTAAAATAAAATTATGCATAGCTGAAGAATCTTCAGGATTGAGGAATCTGGTAAAATTCTCCTGATCAGCATTGTATCGATTTAATCCGCCTCCGCCTGTTGCAATCCAGAGAACTCCTGATTTATCTTCACATAAAACAAATACTCCACCTCTGCCCAGACTATTTGGATCATCTGGCGAATGCCTGAACACTTTAAACTTCTGCCCATCATATCTGTATAATCCTTCTTGAACCCCGATCCAGATAAATCCTTTCTTGTCTTGAACTATACATTGAATATAAGTGTCAGTCAAACCATCTTCATTGGTAATATGTATGAATTGAATTTTTTCCGGGATATTAGTTTGAGTAAATGTCTGATGTGACAAGAACAAGGTGAGCAAAGATAGCAAAACACAATATTTGGTCGGTTCCCTCATTTGAGTAATAGTTATTTAACTCAAACGGAAGTTCTTAAGAAAAAATTAAAGTTGCAAGAGGTTTCCTCTTGAAAAAAATAAAATCATACTAGAAAGCAGAATAAAAGTACGCTTTGTGTGTTGGAATTAATATGATTTTACTTCTTCTCCCGCACAACAATCCGCATACCTTCAACTGCTGTGACGATAATCGGCTTTCCGTGTTCAATGTATTCTGAATCTGTGACAACATCAACTCGCTTGCCGTTTATTTCTGCTGTGCCTGCGGGACGTAAAGTTGTAATTGCAACTCCTTCTGCACCCAACAGTTCTGCATAATTTGTTCTGGAAGTGTATCCTTCAGCAGCTTTTTCTTCTTCAGAGAGAACAAATTTTTTGAATAAGTTTGACTTTGGCAAAAACTTTGCGAGCAGGAATATCAAAATCAGCGCTGCTGCCAGTCCGATCGTTAATTTGATTATTGCCGCTGACACCACATTAAAATCAAGGAATGGATCCGCACCGAGCATTGACAAAAACAATGATGCAACTATCAAAATAATTCCGCTGATACCTGCAACTCCAAAACCGGGAATTACAAAAACTTCGATCAGAATTAATCCAAGTCCGACAACAAACATTAATATTTCAATTACTGATGCAAGCTGAAGTATGTAAGATGATCCGAAGAAAAGAGCAAGTGCAAGCACTCCCGCAGTTCCGGGAACACCCCATCCGGGCGATTTAACTTCTGCGATCAATCCAAATATTCCAATCATTATTAAAATTGAAGAGATGATAGGATTGTTCAGGAAGCGTACTACATCTTCTGCCCAATTGGATTTCTCTGAAATTTTTTCTGCATGCTGCAAATTAAATAGTGAATAAACATCATCAATATGTTCAAGCAATGCGTCAGCAATTCCGTATTCTAATGCTTCTTCAGAAGTGAGTGTAACAAGCTGGGTTGAATCTACAAGTCCGGGAATAACAACCCGTTCATCAACCATTCCTTCAGCAATATTTACTGGCCTACCATTCTTCTCAGCAGTCGAACGCATCTCAGAACGCATATAAGATTGATACTTCTCCCCTACTTTTTCACCTGTCTGATCAACAACAGTGGCTGCACCAATTGAGCTTCCGGGAACCATAACAATTTTTTTGCAGGAAAGCGCTATCAATGCACCCGCAGAAATTGCCCGGTTGTTGATAAAAGCAATTGTAAGAAGATCAGTACTGATAATTGCATCTTTAATCTGTGTTGCAGCATCAACCCTTCCGCCGAATGTATTTATTTTGAATATGATTGCTTCAGCATCCTCTTTTTCGGCATCGGTCACTACCCTGCTTATGTAAGGCGCAAGTCCGAGATCAATATCTCCTTCGATGTATGCAACATATACTTTCTTCTGGGGAATTATTAGTGAAGATATCAGAAGGACGAATAAAAATATTTTGGTGAATGTTCTCAATTTGTTTCCCTGATTTCAATTTGAAGAAATTACTCTGCTATAAAAATAGTTCTCTAGCGAATAAAATAAAAAACCCCGGTTGTTGATCCGGGGTTATCAGTTCAAGTTAAAATATTCAAGAAAATAAAAGCTAAACTGATTCTTCCTTATTTAGGAAGAACAGTAGTTATTGCTGAACGCTCAACCTTTATTTTCGTGTTTTCGCTTATTTGTAAAAGCGCTGTCTTTTCTTCCAGACCAGCAATGATTCCATGGATTCCGCCATTGGTAACAACCTTATCACCTTTTTCAAGATTCGATAGCAGTTTCTCTCTTTCCTTTGCGCGCTTCTGCTGCGGTCTGATTATCATAAAATAAAAGATAAGAAAAATAGCTCCGAACATGATCAGCGTACTTACTAAACCGCCGCCGCCTTCACCACCTTGTGGAGCCATTGCAAATAATAATTGATTCACTATTCCTCCATCCCGTTTTCACGGGGATTATTTTTGATTGATATTTTTTCTATTGTTTTATTTTTCCATTCTTTGAAAGAACCGTCAAGTATCTGTCTTCTTGATTCACTAATCAGTGATATGTAGAAATGCAGATTGTGAATACTTGCTAACTCCAAAGCTAATAATTCTCCGGCATTAAACAGATGCCTTAAGTAGGCTCTTGTAAAATTTTTGCAGGTGTAGCAATCGCAATTATTATCGACTTTTTCAAAATCATCTTTAAATTTTGCGTTTGTTAAAGTCAACACGCCTTCACTTGTAAAGAGAACTCCGTGTCTTGCATTACGTGTTGGCATGACACAATCGAACATATCTATTCCGCGCTCGATTGATTCAAGAATATTTTCAGGACGACCAACACCCATTAAATATCTTGGTTTGTTTTCAGGCATAAAATCAGTTGTAAAAAATGTGATATCATACATCACTTCTGCTGGCTCACCGACAGCCAAACCTCCGATCGCATACCCATCGAAATCAAATTTCAGAAGGTCCTTCGCTGATCTTTCCCTTAAATCTCTATAGGTGCTTCCCTGAATAATTCCAAATAGAAACTGCCTGTGACCATATAAAGGTTTTGAATTTTCGAATGCTTCTTTATTGAGTACAGCCCATTTACTCGTGAGTTCAGTTGATTTATCTGCGTACTCATAGTCGCATGGATACGGTGTGCACTCATCCAATACCATCATTGTATCCGAACCAATGCTTCGTTGGATTTGGATTACTTTTTCAGGTGAAAAAAAATGTGAAGAACCATCAAGATGCGATCTGAATTCAACTCCGTCTTCTTTTAATTTTCTGAGACTCGAAAGACTATAAACCTGATAACCGCCGCTGTCAGTAAGAAGTGGTTTCTTCCAGTTGATAAATTTGTGAAGTCCACCAGCTTTCTCAAGTATTTCTGTACCCGGTCTAAGATAAAGATGATATGTATTTGAAAGAATGATCTGTGCGTTGATATCTTTCTCAAGAAAATCCTTGTTAACGGCTTTTACAGTTCCTTGAGTCCCAACAGGCATAAATGCTGGAGTTTCCACAACACCGTGATCAGTTTCAAAAAATCCAGCTCTGGCTTTCGAATTTTGATCTTTAGCAACGACTGAAAAATTAAGCAACTTGGCTCGGTTGGTAGTTTATAAAATGTATTTCATTTTGCCCGTTCAATATATCTCGATTCGTTTGGATTAACACGTATGCGTTCTCCTGTTGTAATAAAAGGCGGCACCTGAATTATCACTCCATTCTCTAACTTTGCTGGTTTGTTAAGATTTGAAATTGTTGCACCTTTCATTTGAGGTTCTGTTTCAACGACTTCTAAAATCATAGAAGAAGGAAGTTCTACACCGATTGGGGTTCCATTATAAAACTCGACATATATTTTCAGCCCAGCTACGAACCATTGTTCAATATCACCAACATCATCTTTTGCTAATGAAACCTGTTCGTAATTTTCGGTGTTCATAAAGTGATGAAGTGATTCATCCGAATAAAGATATTCCATTTCATGTTCTTCCAGAATTACAACCTCAAGTGATTCATTCGAACGGAAACGATGCTCGAATGAATTACCGCTGATAAGATTACGCAACCGTGTTTGCACCATCGCCCGAAGGTTGCCAGGTGTATGATGATGGAATTCCATTACTTTGCAAGGCGCGCCTTCAAAAAGAATTACCATTCCTTTTCGGATATCATTTGCTTGAATTGCCATAATTAAATTTTCTTTTAATAGTTAGTGATATTTGCAGACAAAATATGGCTGCAAATTTACTGAATTTTGATCTTTTACCGTATAAAAATTTAGTCTCGAGTTAAATAAATGATTGATAATCTGCTGGTTCTGATGAACAATTTTTATTCGAGAAATTTATTGACATTATTCGACGGAATATAACAGACATCTCTTCTTCCAAAGATTTTATACCGATGTTTAGCTATCAGGTCGTAAAATAAATCCCGTACAAATTTTGGGAAGATAATCAGCGGATAAATTAATTTAACCGGACTTTTAAGTTCTTTACTTACAAGAAGCGCCGCTGTGGACTTAGTGTACAATTTGTCATCAGAAATCAAGATGAAAGTATCAAGAGTAGAACTATCAAAATTAAATTTTCGAGTCAGTTCTTTTGCTAAATCCGATTGAAGTGATGCAAATCTGAAAATATCTTTTGTATCTCTTTTTATTACGAAGTTCACCCAGAAACTGCAAAAATTACAAACTCCGTCGAAGAGAATTATCTTCTTTTGATTTTTCAATTTGAAGGTGTGAGAAGAGAAAGTTTAACCAGATCTATTTTCTGTACAGTTGCACGGATTATTTGTATGCTGAAGTTATCAACAGTGATGACTTCACCGGGCGCAGGTATTTTTCCGCTCTTAGTTGTAATAAATCCGGAGAGTGTCTCGTAATCGCCTTCTTCAAAATTAAGATTATACTTTTCATTTATATGATCAACTTCAACTTTACCGCTGATGATATATGTGTCTTTTGCGATTCTTCGGCAAATAACTTCCTGAATATCAAATTCATCCTCAATCTCACCAAATAATTCTTCGAGAATATCTTCAAGTGTTACTATGCCTGCTGTTCCGCCGTGTTCATCCACGACTATTGCAAGTGAATTTCTTTTTTCTAGAAAATCATTAAGCACTTCAAAACTTTTTTTCGTCTCCGGAATGAAACTAACTTCACGAAGAATATCTTTGATACTTGCCGGAGATTTGAAGAGATCTTTTGCAAGAAGTACACCTTTAATGTTATCCAGATTATCTTCATAAACCGGCAGCTTTGAAAAATCTGATTCAACAAAAATTGTTAACACTTCTTTAATATCACTCGTAATTTCAACCCCAACAATTTCAGTCCTCGGAGTCATAGCTTCATAAACTCTCTGATCACCAAGTTCAATAACTTTGTTGATAAGAACACTATCTCTTTTATCAACTATTCCTGCTATTTCACTTTCCTTAACAAGACCTTTAATATCATCCTTATCAAAAAGGTGGTAGAGGTTATCGGTTTTAAGACTTGAAGTCTGAACAACTTTATTTGAAATGGCAGAAGTGATTTTAACAAAAGGAAGCAGCAGATAGGAAACCATACGAAGCGGAAGAGCAGTTAAAAGAACAATCCTATCGGCAAGCTCTCTGCCAAAATATTTAGGAATAATTTCACCAAAAAAAAGTAAAACGACGGATAATACTATCAGGATTGTCAGATCACCCCATCCAAAAAGTGAAGCTAGAAATACTGCGCCCAATGAAGCGTATGTAATATTGACAATATTATTTCCGATTAGAATTGTAGAGAAAAAGTTTTGTGGACTATTTATAAAATATTTTGCACTTAATGCAGCAAGATTTTTTTTGCGTGCTCTTACTTCAATTTTCAATTTGTTGGCTACAACAAAGGCAAGCTCAGTCCCTGAAAAGAATGCACTGAGTGCAAGTAAAATTAAAAGATATATTATCTGATGTTCCATAAAATCAACTTGTAAAAAACGTGTTCAGATTGTAGTTAGAATTTTTATATCAATTTATAAATAATAAAAACAGTAACGAATGCATATACCAGAACATTTAAGATCATGGGCAAATCAGTAGCAAGAGTTCTTGTAGTATTTTCTCCTTTTCCGCTGATGTATTCAAGATACATAAATCTAAAAATCCCAAATACAACAAAGGGTGTTGTGTAGATCAATCTTTCAGTTTGAAAAACTGATACGGTTCTCGGCGCAACCGTATATAGAGCATAACAAACGATAACTCCTGTTGCTGCAACAGTTGCCATCTGATCTGCAAAATTAAGCGAGTATTGTGTTAAAACTTTTCTGCTCTTTTGTTCTACAGTTTCAAGAATCTGTTTACTATTTTCGGTAACTAAAACAAGCTCCGACCTTCTCTTCATCACACCGAGGAACAAAGAAATAAACATTGTTGTCAGCAAAAGCCAGCTTGATATCGGTACCTGAATCACAAATGCTCCGGCAAGCACTCTTATCGAAAATCCAGCAGCGATTGAAAAAATATCAAGTAAAACAATGTTCTTAAACCAGAATGAATACAAAATATTCATCACCACAAACGTCACTACCAAAAAGATAAATTCTCTGTTGAAGTACATCATCATCCAGAAAACTAAAACTAGAAATAATGAAGATGTAATTATTGCCGTTGTTTTGGAAATCGCACCAGAAGGAAGAGGTCTGTTCTTTTTTAAAGGATGTGCTCTGTCAGATTCAATATCAACGAGATCATTGATAACATATATTGCGCTTGAGGCCAGGCAAAAAACCAGAAATGCATATAACGTTGTCAGGAAATAATCTTTATCAAACAGATGCAGCGAGAAAAGCAAAGGAACAAAAACGAATACGTTTTTTATCCATTGGTGAACACGGATAAGACGAAGAAACTTGAATAGTTTCATCAGAACACAACTACTTCCTCATAAGTTCCGAATACTTTTTTGAGTTCTCCGACCATTTCACCGAGTGTAACTTTATTATGTGCGGCTTTTACAAATATCGGCATTAAGTTATTTCCATTTTCAGCCGCAGCCAAAATTTCCGAAAGACTATTCTCTACCTCCTGCTGGTTTCTGCTCTGCTTTAGATCTGCCAAACGTTTCTTCTGAGCTATTTCAACTTCAGGAGAAATTGTAAGTATCGGGATTTCTATTTTTTCATTCTCTTCTACAAATTCATTTACACCAACGATAAATTTTTCTTTCTTTTCAACTTCCTGCTGATACCGGTATGCAGCGTCAGCAATTTCTTTCTGGAAATATCCGGACTCAATTGCAGGAATAACTCCGCCGATAGCATCAATCTGGTCAAAGATTTTGTTTGCTTCTCTTTCCATTTTGTCTGTCAATGCTTCAACGTAATAACTTCCGCCGAGAGGATCGACAGTGTTAATTACTCCTGTTTCATAAGCAATGATTTGCTGGGTTCTTAACGCAATACGTACTGCTTTTTCACTCGGAAGAGCAAGAGTCTCATCCATTGAATTTGTATGAAGTGATTGTGTTCCTCCGAGCACGCCGGCTAAAGCCTGGAAAGCTGTTCTTACAATATTATTTTCGGGTTGCTGTGCTGTTAAAGTGCATCCTGCTGTCTGTGTATGAAATCTCATCCACCACGAACGAGGATTCTTTGCACCGTATCTCTCTTTCATTCTTTTTGCAAATATTTTTCGTGCGGCTCTGTACTTTGCTATCTCTTCAAAAAAATCAAGATGTGAGTTGAAGAAAAAAGAAATTCTCGGAGCAAATGCATCGACATCAAGTCCTCTTTCAATGCATGCTTCGATATAAGCAAATCCATCGGCGAGTGTGTAAGCTAATTCTTGAGCAGCAGTTGAACCTGCTTCCCTGATATGATAACCGCTTACCGAAACCGGATTCCATTGCGGAACTTCGTTAGTACAGTATTCGATCATATCAGTAATTATTCTCATCGAAGGTCTTGGTGGATAAATATATTCTTTCTGTGCGATGTATTCTTTTAAAATGTCATTCTGAAGTGTTCCGCGAAGCTCCTTAAAATCGATTCCTCTGTCACGAGCAACTGCAAGATACATCGCAAATATCATAGCTGCAGGTGAATTGATAGTCATTGAAGTTGATACTTTATCGAGAGGAATTTTATCAAATAGTATTTCCATATCTTTGATTGAAGAAACTGCAACACCGCAAATTCCAACTTCACCTTCGCTCAATGGTGAATCAGCATCCCAGCCCATAAGTGTCGGAAGATCGTACGCAACTGAAAGTCCGGTTTGTCCTCTTTTCAATAAGTAATGATATCTTTCATTTGTGTCTTCGGGGGTCCCGAAGCCAGCAAACTGTCTCATCGTCCATATTTTTCCTCTGTACCCATTTGGATGTATTCCTCTCGTGTAAGGATATTCACCCGGGAATCCAATATCATTCAGATAATTTATGTTCTCAACATCATCCGGTCCGTAAAGCGGTTCAATCTTTTCACCACTGACTGAAGTGAACTTCATTCCGGTGGTTTTCATAGTTTTAACCTTCTCATCGTACTCTGTTCTTTTCTCGAGATACTTTTTATCAAGCATAAATTTTCTTTCTTTTGTTTGATAAGGAAATTAACTGTTTATTAAACTTAAATTTAAGTTCTGCCGAATCTTCTGTCAAACTCATTTAATGATATTTTAATAACAATTGGTCTTCCGTGTGGACAAACATAAGGCATTGTTGTAGCAAATAGCTGATCAATCAGCAATCTCATTGCCCTTTCATCTAATCTATCACCAGCCTTTATAGCTGTTTTGCAAGAATATGATTTTGCAATATTATCCTTTTGTTCAAGATGTTTTTCTCTTTCATTTGAAGCATATTCCTCAAGCAACTCGAACAGGACTTGCTCTTCACTACCCTTTTTTACATCGTCAGGAACACCCTCAATTTTTATTGTATCTTTTGCCTGAAACTTGATTTGAAAACCAAGCCGGCTTAAATAAGGCTCCAACTCTTTCAGCATTGCAATTCTTGCAGCATCAGTTTTAACTTTTTTAGGAAAAAGTAATTGCTGAGAAAACGGAATGTCAGTATCAAGTCTGTTCAATGCTTTTTCGTAAAGAATTCTTTCGTGCGCTACATGCTGATCAATTATCATCAATCCGGATTTTATCTGAGATAAAATATATTTGTTATGAAGTTGAATGATGAACGGTGACTCTTCGCTCTGATCCAGCTTGCTTTGATCAGCTTTTTGATGTGGAATTTCTTTCTGCTCTAATTCGATTGGCAGCTTATTATCAGGTCTGTTTCCAGGTTTAAAAACAACATCATCCGTAATTGAACCAAAGAGTAAATCAATTTCTTCTTCGGAATATCTTTTCGTTTCAGGTTGATATTTTTCTCTTGAAGGTCTGTCAGAAAAATCGCCATGATGAACAGGTTGGAATTTATTTACAACAAGCTTTTCTTCGGAAAATTCATGCTCGCTGAATGCCATTGATGGCACAAGGTCGTAAGAGGCCAGACTTCTTCTTACAACAGAAAGAATAAAATTATAAACATCCTTTTCGTCATCAAACTTTGCTTCAAGTTTTGAAGGGTGAATATTAACATCAATCCGTTCTGGATCAATCTCTATGAAAAGGAGAAAGAGCGGGTAGTCACCTTTTTCAAGAATATTTTCGAACGCAGTGAATACTGCATGATTTATATTTTTATTTGAAATATACCTTGAATTCAGAAAAAGATACTGCTCACCTTTTGTTTTTTTCAGCAGACTTGGCTTGCCAACAAAACCATGAACACTTATTAACTCAGTTCTTTCCTCAACTGGAATCAGTGCATCAGGCATATTCTCACCAAATACCTGTCGAACTCTATTCTCAAGAGATTCAGCCGGATAATCAAATACAATATCAACACCATTTAACAACTTGAATGATATCTGACAATGACTAAGTGCAATCCGGTTGAATGTGTCAACAATATGTTTGAATTCTGTTGTATCAGTCTTCAGAAATTTTCTTCTTGCAGGAACATTGTAAAAAAGATTTTTTACTGTTACGCAAGTACCTTTTGGAAAGGAACCTTTATCGACTTTGATATTTCCAGTTTCATCATTCCTGAGAACAGTTCCAATTTCTTCCTCGCGGGTTTCGCTTCTGATTTCGAATTGACTAACTGCAGCAATTGAACTTAAAGCTTCACCGCGGAATCCGAGTGTTTTAATTGCTTCAAGATCTTCAAATGCTTCTATCTTACTCGTTGCGTGCTTTTGCACAGAAAGAATCAGATCTTCCTCACTCATTCCGGTTCCGTCATCGCATACCTGAATTAAATTTTTCCCTGCTCGTTTTATACTAACTTCAACTGTTTTTGCGCCTGCATCAATTGAGTTTTCCATAAGTTCTTTGACAACTGATTCAGGGCGCTGTACAACTTCACCGGCTGCAATTTTACTAGCGATGTTCTCGGGCAATATTTTAATTCGCTTTGCCATTCCTTTTCACATATCTTCTGATTTCAAATTGCTCTCTGTCTTCCGTTGATTTAATCTCCCAATCGCTTTGCTTTATTTCCGGGAAGGTAACTTCTCCATCAGCTTTAAATTTCATAAACGATAATATCATTTCATCTGCCAGTGACATAGCCTGTTTATAAATATTTCCACCACCAATAATAAAAGCTTTCTCATACTTATTGGATTTACAATATTCAATCGCTTCATTAAGCGAATGAGTTAATACCGTTTCATCAAATTCAACTTTAAAATTTTTATTTCTCGTAACAATTATATTCTCTCTGCCTTTCAATGGTTTACCAAGTGTTTCAAAAGTCTTTCTTCCCATTATAACGGGTGAGCCCAGAGTCGTCTGCTTAAAATGCTGAAACTCTTCCTTAACATGCCACGGCATTTCACCGTTAGTTTTGCCAATAACATTATTTTCTGCAATTGCTGCGATGATGATTAACTTCAAACAGCAACCTCAAAAGAGATTTTATCATGATACTGATAATTTATAAGCTCGAAATCTTCAAACTTCAATTCATCCATCGGCTTGTCAGCAATTTTCAATTGAGGAAGCGGCAGAGGTTCCCGTTTCAATTGTTCTTTCAGTCCTTCAAGATGATCATACCTTTCAGTCTCGGTTCCCTTTTCACCGACGTAAATATGAGCATCCACGATTGTATGAGCAAATTGGCCAAGTTCTAATTCAACTTGCTGTGCTATCACCTGAGTGAGCAATGAATAAGCTGCCAGATTAAATGGTATTCCAAGTGCAATATCACCTGAACGCTGAGTAAGGTGACAATTTAGTTTCCCATCGTTCACATTGAAAACAAATGTATAGTGACACGGCGGAAGTTTACTTGTGGTTGCGTTTCCAGGTTCCCATGCTGAAATCACGAGTCGCCTGCTATTTGGATTTCTCCTGATCTCATCAATCACATACTGAATCTGATCCACCTCTCGAACCACCCAATCGCCATTCTTATTTTTCTGTGCGCTCGGAAAATGCCGCCAGTAATATCCGTATGCTGTTTCCAAAACTCCGTTTTCATCAGCCCACGCATCCCAAATTTTAGTATGCTGCCTCAAATTTCTGATATGGTTATCACCGGATAGATACCAAAGAACTTCGTGAAGCAATGATTTCCACTGCATTTTTTTAGTTGTCAATAATGGAAATCCATCACTCAGATCTACTTTGTAAAAGGCTCCGAAGTAAGAGATTGTATCAACGCCAGTACGAGTTTTCTTCCTCACACCATTTTCTATTACAGTCTTTACAAGATCGAGATATTGCTTCATCTTTGTATAAATTCTTTAGTTAGAAGTGATATTGATTTTGATGCTAATTTAGCAATTTTTCACGATGTGATAAAATATTAAAAGTTTAGCTCACCCTTTATTTTCTCACAAGCTAATTTCAATCCTAACTTATAATTAGCTATTGATTCTGCAGGATTTTCAAAAAAGCTTTGTAATTCAACAGGATAGATTTTTTCAGGTAATTCTTCCCTGGATTCTTTACTGATCCCCCCACAGACAAGGAAGATTTTTTCAATATTTGAATAGAATAATTTAATCAAAATTCCTGCTCCCTTACCAAAACCGGTTTGTATATCATATGCTCCTTCACCAGTGATGAGATAATCAACTTTATTAAGATGATATGCGAATCCAAGATTTGACACTAGAAAATTTTTGGATTTTATCACTGATGAGTCATAAAAAAGTTGTATCGCAGCCGGGATTCCTCCTCCAGCCCCGGATAAACTTTGAGTAATATAGACTAAGTTATTGTTTTTTAATAGATTCAATAGATGATTAAATCCTTTAATAAGTAGTGAAATCATCATTTCATCTGCACCTTTTTGTTTTCCATAGATCATTATACCACTATCGTTTCCCATCAGTAAATTATCGACATCAACTATCGGAATAATTTCAAAAGGCAATTTTATTGGAGTGTATTCTAATTTGGAAACACTTAAATAATTCTCCGGGATCACGTTTAGGAGTATATTTGACGAATCATACAATGTAAGACCTAATTCAGACATCATGCCCATTCCCATATCGATTGTTGCTGTTCCTCCAATTCCAATAAAGACTTTGTTTACACTGATTTTTTTCTGCTCAATTTCTTCATTTATTTTGAGTAACAACTCTCCTAATCCTTTGGAGGAAAGTTTTAGGGGATTCCTGAAATGCTTCGGTATAACCTTCAATCCCAGTACTTCTGCTGATTCTATATAAATCTCTCGCCTTTCGTGACAATAGAGAACCGGACATTCAAAGCTAGAATCATCGTATGCTGTTGATATTTTATAATTTCTGATTTCTCCACCAAAATAATATTTACAAACATTCAGGAAACCATCTCCCCCATCGGAAATAGGTCTGACTAATAGTTCAGCATCTTTAATATCAGACAAATAATATTTCATCGTTTCAGCTATGGTTACTGAATCATCACACTCTTTAAAACCATTAGGAGAAATCAAAATTCTTTTTCTTTTCAAAGTATAAAAACCAATTTATTTATATTTGAGCAAGTTTATGGAAAAGCTAATTAAATTCAGTGTTTCAAAGATAAAGTTAATTGTACTTATTTATATTTTAATTCAATTAACTCTTGTTTTTACTAAGAATATAACTTACAGAAGCGACTCATTATATTACTACAAACTTGCGCAGGAATGTATTTCGCTGAATGAATTTTATCCGGCAGACAAACACTTGTACGAGGATTACATTACAGCTCCTCTTTACATAAACACTCTTGTCCTCATTCTACATATTTACAATTCACCTGTAATGATTGGTTTACTGAACATAATAATAGTTCTTGCTCAATTATTTTTTACATACAAAATAACAAAGAAGATTTTTAATGAAGAAGCATCAGGTCTATTAGTTTTACTATATGTTTTATGCTTAAATACTATGGGAATGGTTTTGCAGAATTACACTGAACTTCTCTTCACATTTTTGATTAGTATTTCGATTTACCTGTTTTCATTAAAAAAAATTATCTTTAACATATTATCAGGGGCTTTTATAGGTGCAGCAATTGCTGTACGCCCTTTAGGCTGGGCATTGATTGTTGCATTAATTATGGTTCAGATTTTTTATAGCATTAAAAAAAAAATTATGCCAAATATTCCTACGTTTATATAGGAACTTTAATATTCATTTTAACTTTTGGTGCAATCACATATTCACATTTTGGTCAGTTTGAATTTACATCCACAACCGGACCTGTTAATCTTTTGATTGGTGCAAATGACGATGCAACGGGCGGATTTAATGCAACTGTTCATCAACCAGGAAAAAGCGGCTACATCGAGAATAGTGATAAATTAACCTACATTCAAAAAGGAGAGTTTCATAAAGAACAGGCATTCAAATGGATAAAAGAGAATCCGATCAAATGGCTTTTGCTTGCACCACTTAAATTGCTTCACGCATACGGATGGGATGATATTTCAATTTCAACTTTGCTTGGTTTTGATGATACAAACTTTTTAAGAGTGATAAGAATTCTGTTCATAGAAAATGATTTTGAAAAAGCTTTACCGAATACAACGACAACAGGAAAAATCTTTTACCTTTCAATCCTAATAATAACACATTTGTTTTATTACTTTATGCTAATAGCTATGGTGTTCGGTATTTACAAAATATTAAGACAAAAAAATAATAATGAGCTGGTTCAGATAATTTTACTTTTTATCCTTTTCGCTACTTTGATGTTAATGTTAACTGTTGGAACTCCACGATACAAATATCCAATGTTCATTCTTCTGCTTCCATTTGCAGCATATTATATTCAGACAAAATTCAAGTTCGGAGTAAACAAACTTGGCAAAAACTGATAATGGGACCAGACACGTTTTACTATTAAGCTTTGTATTTCTTATCGGAATTCTCGTCAGACTTTTTTTCTTTACAGGTCACATTTTTTCTGATGATGCTTATTATACGTATCTGAGCCAGACACTAGTCAGCCGTGATATTCTGCACGATTATCTTGGCTATCCTGTTTTTCCGTTGCGGTTGGGATTTATCGGACTTACAGCATTTTCAATGATGATTTTCGGAGTAACTGAATTCGCTACAATCTTCTTCCCATTCCTGTTTTCTATTCTTAATATTTTTTTAACGTATAAACTAGCCGAACTTTTTACTGCAAAAAAAGAAATTGCTTTAATGTCAGCTTTGTTGATTGCGTTTTTTCCTACTGATGTAATTTTTGCCTCGATTGGTTTTCCTGATTTGATTAATATCTTTTTTATAAATCTTGGAATTTATTTGCTCTTCAAATCCTACGTAGAGAATAAGAAACTGCTGTCTTTTCTAGGAGGATTATCTTTATTTCTCTCAATGCAATTCAAAGAAACTATATACTATGTTTTAATCCTGATGATCGCTATGATCATCTACTTCTTTATTAAGAACAGGAGAATAAATTTTCAGCTTGCAGTTGGACTAATTTTTATTTTCTTAAATTATTTAATTGAAGGATTTGTTTACCTCCTGTTGCACAATGATTTTTTCTATCGGATCACGACTACTAATCTCAATTACCAATACAGCTTTTATGATTTCTTTCCATACACGGCGCAGAAATTATCAGGTTCAAGAAACTATTTGCGAAATTTATTTGATCAGATTTTCCTGATAAACATAAAATCAGTTTTTTTGCGGAGGTTTTATTTGTTTCTTCCACTTGTGACTATGGTACAGACCTATTTTAGCTTACGAGATAAGAAGAACAGCCTTTTATTATTTTGGTTATGGGGAATGGCAATTCTACTCATTGCATTCACAACTTCATTCTCTGAATACAAACCTCTCGACCTTGCAAGAAGCTGGTATATATATCCATTACTGATGCCGATGATTATTTTATCAGCTATCTTCATCAATCGTTTTTCAAAACTTATTAAGACTGGATTGATAGCAATATATATTATTGGAAGCTTAATAATGTGTTTTGAATACCAAATCTTTTTTAATACAGAAAATCTAAATTCACTAAAAACTTTTCTCAGACATAATCCAGCAAAAACCATTTACACCGACCATTATACAAAATACAGCGTCGATTTGATTCGCGATTATAATGCTGATTCAAAAAAAATCTCAGGCAAAAATTTTAATTTTAGTCAAATAGCAAATAGTGATTGGATTCTGTTTAACAAAAAGCATATTGAAGAATTGCAAATGCAAAAGTATACGTTACCTGATTTTTCAATCTTAAATTCGAATCAATATAGAAAAGTTGCTTCATTCAATGACTTTATTTTCTATGAGAAATTAAACTGAAATTTATCTCATTATTCCTTCAAACATTTTAGTAAATTTACCGCAATATATTTTTAATACTTACTAAACCGAATGGAAATAATCGAATACTCCGAGCAATGGAAAGATAAGTGGGATCAATTTGTACTTGAGTCGAATAACGGTACGATGTTCCATATGCAGAAATTTTTCGACTACCATAAACCCGGTAAATTTAATTTCAACCATCTGATTTTTCTGGACAAAGGAAATATTGTAGCACTTCTCCCCGGTTCTCGAATCGGAGATTTGTATGAATCACCAATTGGTGCAAGTTACGGCTCCATTGTTACAAAAGATGTGAAGTTTGCTGAAGCAATGGATATCGTATCAACATTAATTGAGTACGGAAAGAAAACAGGAATAAAAGAATTTCTCTTAACTTCTGCTCCTCGTGTTTATGAACGACATCCAAATGAAAATCTTGATTTCGCAATGCTGTGGCAGGGATTTAACTATGATCTTCATTACATTTCAAGTGCGATAAAACTTGATCCAAACGAGGAGATTATTTCAAGATTTCAACAGACAGTGAGAAGGAATATAAGGAAGACATTAAAAGATCCCGACATCAAAGTTGAAATTAATAATCGTTACGATGAATTTCATCCTATACTTGTTGAGAATAAAGCCAGACATAATGTAAAGCCAACTCACTCACTTGAAGATTTAATTAAGCTGACACAGCTGCTTCCGGATAACCTTGTATTGTTCATGGTTTATTACAAGGATAAACCAATTGCCGGTTCGTCTTTGTTTGTTGCGAATCAAATTGTGACGCTTTGTTTTTACAATATGCTTCTTTATGAATACGAACATTTAAAACCAATTCATCGTGTGATGTACGAGGTTGTTAAATGGTCTACAGAAAAAGGATACAAGTATGTTGATATTGGCGTATCGCAAGATACAAAAGCTGAAAATCCAATGACACCAAGTATGAATCTTATCGACTTCAAAGAAAAGTTTGATGCGAAGACTGTTATGCGCAACACTCTCCGTAAAAAATTATAAATCGAGTTGAGCTGAATTGATGAGCTCGAATAAAAAAGTTCTTATTACATTCCTCGGCAACATCAATTATGATACGCGATGCAAAAATCTTTACGATACACTTTCAGCAAATAATTATGACGTTGAATTTATCGGCTTTGACTGGCTAACTGCTGGATTTAAGGAATCTAGTGGTGCAATTTCAATCTACAAACTGAAAAAAGGTTTTCTCTCACTTTCCTTCTATCTGAAATTTTTATGGCATTTGAAAGTTAAACTGCTCAGGACAAAAGCATCGATTATTTTCGCAGAGGATATTTACACACTTCCTTTTGCTGTCATTTTTGGAAAGCTGAAGCGTGCAAAAATCTATTATGACTCGCGTGAACTATTCGGTTACTTAGCAGGATTAAAAGAAAAAAAGTTTAAACAGGCTTTCTGGAAATGGATTGAAAATTATTTATTAAGCGGGCAGATTTTGTAATGGTAACGGGTCCGATGGATGGTGAATTCTTGCAGAAGGAGTTTCGGATAAATAACTTAATCCTTTTGCGAAATCTTCCGAGATACTATAAACCTGTGCTCCAACTTGATCTTCGTTCACAATTACAAATTGATAAGACAAAAAGAATAATTCTCTATCAGGGAGTTCTTCTAAAAGGTAGAGGAATAGAACGTGTGTTTTCAGTGTTGAATGAATTGACAGATAATGTTTTTGTAGTTGCCGGTGGTGGTGAATATGAAGAATATTATAGACAACTTGCCATTGAAATGAATGTCAGTAATAAAGTTTATTTCCTCGGTAAGTTAACACAGGATGAACTGCCAAAAATTACTTCATCTGCTGATATCGGAGTATCTTTGATAGAAAATGTTAGTATTAGTTATTATCACGCACTTCCAAATAAACTTTTCGAATACATAATGGCTGATGTTCCGGTTATTGTCAGCAATCTGCCACAAATGAAAGAAATTGTTGAGAAGTACGATGTCGGTTACGTAGTTGAATTGGAGAATAAAGACGAATTGATTTCTGCAATAAAAAAGCTGACCGAGGATGAAAGTCTTTACGAAAGTAAGAAGCAAAACTGCCATATTGCTTCGCAGGAATTGAATTGGGAAAAGGAAGTTACCAACCTACTACAAACCTTTAAGAACTAGAATGCTTTTGTCATTCCCACGCAAGTGGGAATCCATTTATTTCCATAGTCTTGGATTCCTGCTTTCGCAGGAATGACAGTGAGGTGGCAACTTCACTTCTTCTTAAACTCACAGATGATATGCACAGGTTTATGATAAATCCAGTTTGCGAATTTATCTTTTAACTTCCACAACCAGAACGGAAAAAACTTGAGTATCACGTGGGTTCTTAAAAAAAGAAGCGCTTTATTCCCGAAAGTCTCATAATTGAATTTTCCCAGATCATTGCCCGTATACAAACTTTGAAGTTTATGCTCATCGAAGGAATGGATGTGAGCATTGGCAGGTGTTTTTTGATTGCAATGAATACAGAGATAATATATAATTTTTTCCTTGTATGGAGTTGTAACTATCAGACTTCCTCGCCTTTTCACTACACGGAATAATTCTTTGATAAAAACAGCTGGATCGAAAACGTGCTCGATTATCTCCGATGCAATTACACAATCGAAAGAATCATCGTTAAAGGGAAGATGAAATGAATCTGCCGTAACTGCAAAATGTTTTGGATTGGAATAAAGCTTTTTGACAATTGACGGATTTGTAACAGAAATATCCATCGAAACAATTGACTTCCCTTTTGGAAGAAATTCTTTTGCAACCCAGCCATTCCCGCAGCCGACATCGAGAATTGAATTAACACTATTCGGAATTTTTGCGATGATAAATTCCCTTACACGTCTTTCATCGTGTGCTGTGGCACCTTTGCGTTCCTCGAAGTAATCGAATTCGACAGCGTCTTTTTTGTAATGATCTACGTAATTGAAATCGCTCAAATGACTTATTCCGTTAAAATTTATGAGCAAAGATATTAAAAATTGTCGGATGCTTCTTATCTAAATTGAATCTTAAAAAGTAATTTATTACGTTTGAAGCAACAAATCAGGGAGTAGTAGCCATGAAAGCTCTAAAATATTTTGCCTGTTTTCTGTTTCTCGCCCTCACTTCAAGAATTTATTCTCAGGACCATAGTATATATATCTTCGATCCGGATGATGTATCATCAAGTTTCCAATACACCCTCTCACAATTGACAGAAGATTCTGTTTTCATTGCCGAATCACTGGATGATTCAATTTACAATTTTGATGCAGCATTTCTATTCATTGATTTTCCATATGTTTTGTCAGAAATAAATGCTGACATATTAAAAAATTATTCAGCAGAAGGTAAACCGATGTATTTAGTTTCCAATCCAGCTATTGACTCAACTAATCAGGCATTCTGGAATCACATCGGATTAGATGAAATGCTTTACCTACTTGTTTCTTCATTTGTAGATTCAGTAACAGGTATTGATACAACTTTCACACACGGAATAGTTATCGATACAAGTTTTATGAGCTCGGGCATTCCTGCACCGATAGGCACCATTTCACCGATTCTAATAGGGCAATCTGCAGGTCTTGATATTCATCCAACTTATATATCAACGGTTGATACATTAAACGTTATTCTAGATTTATACAATCTGATAGATGACTATAATTTCCTGGAAAGAGTACTGCAAAGATTTGAATTAATTCCTACACCAATTAATGTACAAATACAATTTTTCCCACAAGTTGATACTGCGCTAGTAAATGGCGGATGCACAACTCCTGAAATTATTTGTAAAAATTTAATCAGTACGAATGAACGTGACAGCATTTCAATTGAACCGGGTTTTAATACTTATTTCTATTACTATGATTCTACAGGTACCCAGATACCGCTTGATAATTATTATTTCATTGTGATTGATTCACTAGATGAATACGATTACGAACTTTGGTTTCATCCAAAATCCTGGCCACCTTATGATCCAGTTATTATTCCGTTTGATTCTATTTTTTATTCAGAGCAGAACAAATATGACATTCAATTAATAGTTAGGCAAAATGGAATGCGAATAGATTCTCTTTCGCAGCCATTTCACGCTGATTTTGGTTTGTCAGTTGATGACTCAGGAATATTCCCTAATGAATTCAGTCTCTCTCAAAACTTCCCCAACCCGTTTAATCCAAGCACGGTAATCAGTTATCAGTTACCTGTGGCTGGTAATGTTACGCTTAAAGTTTATGATGTTTTGGGAAATGAAATTGCAACTCTTGTTAATGAAGAAAAACAGGCCGGCACTTATGAAGTTGAGTTTAATCCATCATCCAGCATCAAGAGTCCAGTATCTGGTATCTATTTCTATCGATTGAAATCTGGTAATTATATCGAAACTAAAAAGATGGTGTTATTGAGGTAACAAATAATGCAAACTAAATTTATAAATTTTAAGAGCAGAGCTAATTATGAATAAATTATTCATTTCAATATTTATAACCATTTTATCTTACATTCAAATTCCAGCACAATGGAATGTCATACATAATTTCCAGCAGAACGATTTTTATTCTATAGATTTTATTTCAGAGCAAAAAGGATTCCTCAGTGGAGAAGCCCTTTTCGCAATGACTAATAACGAGGGAAAATCTTGGTTTAACATAAGTAGAGTTTTTGGGAATGAATTATTATCTATAAAATTTTTAGATGAAAATAACGGTGTAGCAATAGGTCAATATTATTTATATGGTCCTGGCTTTATTTATTATACTAATGATGGAGGATTTAATTGGGAAGAAGGGTATCACTTGCCATACGCTTATGCTGCAGTTAAGGATGTTTTCCTTTTGGATAACAATCATGGCTGGGCTGTTGGAGATGATGGTAATATTTTTAAAATCATTACTGATATTAGTTACTGGGATTATGTAATATCACTCCCTGTCGATTTATTAGCAGTTTATTTTATCGATCCAAACATCGGCTGGACTTCAGGTTGGGGAAAGTTATATAAAAGTACTGATGGTGGTAGTACGTGGATAGAAAAACAAACAGGAGTAAATAATAGAATTTGGGATGTATATTTTTTAAATCAAAATATTGGCTGGGCTACCGCATATCCAAATAATTTACTGCATTCAACCGATGGTGGTGAAACATGGACTACTACAGTAGCAAGTATTCCTTCTGTATATAAATTGTGTTTTATTTCAGACAGTTTGGGATTCGTAACTGGTAATAGTAAGCTTCTTAAAACTACAAATGGCGGAAACATCTGGACTTCAATCTCAATTCCTGGAGCATCATGGTTTGACGGAATTTCATTTGTTAATGATTCGACCGGTTACATCGCTGGAAGATATAGTAAATTATTCAAAACAACTGATATTGGAGAAACGTGGACTGAAATGATGCTTACAGAATTTAATAATTTAAATTCGATTGATATGTATAGTTTAACACGAGGTGTTGCTGTAGGTGATAGCGGCACAATAATCAAAAAAAATAATGACTCTTGGTTCTCAGGGATTACAAATACATTGCAAGATTTAAATTCAGTGTACACTTTCAATCAATCAACTGCCATAGCTGTTGGTAATAGTGGGGTTATCATTAAATCAACCGATAATTATCTTAACTGGATTGAGAAAAATTCCGGAGTTAATATAAACTTGAATTCAGTTCAGTTTCTTGATAATAATGTTGGATGGATTGCTGGCGATAATGGAGTGATATTAAAATCAAGCAACACTGGAGAGACTTGGAATATCTTCACTTCTGGATTTTCTAACAATCTAAATTCTGTTCAATTTATTAATACTAGTATCGGTTGGATTGCAGGTGATAATGGCTTGATTATCAAATCACTCGATGGAGGGCTGAATTGGTTTCAGCAAAATTCAAATATAACCAGTAATATTTTAAAGATTCAGTTTTGTAATCAGGATACTGGCTTCGCGTTGGCAAAAAATGGAATTATTCTCAGATCAAATGACGGTGGGAATAATTGGAATACCATCTACGATGATCCTTATTACGAATTATATGATGTAAACTTTGTAAATACACGTAAAGGTTGGTCGTGTGGTCAATATGGATATATTTATCGAACAACCAATGGGGGATTTTCTTGGACACCTCAATTCAATTCGCCATATATTGGTCTTAAAAATGTTTGTATAGTTGACAGTAATATAGTTTTCACTGCTGGTGATGATGGGGTGATAGTTCTTACAACCAACGGCGGTCAAGGACCACCAGTTCCAGTAGAATTAATTTCTTTTACAGCTGTCTCAAAAGGCAATGAGGTTGTACTTAATTGGTCAACCGCTACAGAATTAAATAATCACATTTTTGAGATTGAAAGAAAGACAGAAGATCAGGAATTTTATACTATAGGATATGTTGAAGGAAATGGAACAACTACAGAATATCATGATTATACATACACAGATAATCATCTTGAACGAGGTGAATATTTTTACAGATTAAAACAGATAGATTATCTAGGAACATTTCAATACTTAGATGATTTGAGAGTAAACGTCAATGGAGTATTTGAATTCAGTCTCTCTCAAAACTACCCCAACCCTTTTAATCCAGTAACCAGTATTCAGTATGCAGTAAGCAGTACGCAATTTGTCACGTTGAAAGTTTATGACATTTTAGGGAATGAAATTGCAACTTTGGTTAACGAAGAAAAGCAATCCGGTACTTATGAAGTTGAGTTTAACACATCATCCATCAAACATCTCCCATCTTCCGGAATTTACTTCTACCAACTTCGCGCTGGTTCTTTCATTGAAACAAAAAAGATGGTATTAATAAAATGAAGACTTTGAAATATATCTACTGTTTTATTTTCTCCTTAATCCCTTCTTTATCTGCCCAAAACTTTTGGCAGCAGACAAATGGACCTTATGGAGGTGATGTAAGAGCAATTGCCATTAATTCCAATGGCTACATTTTTGCTGGAACGGATTATGCAGGGACTTACCGTTCAACCAATAATGGCGAAGATTGGGATCAGATTAATAATGAATTACCAATGACTTATGCTCGTGGTTTAGTTATAAATTCTGACAACATAATCTTTATCGGATTTAATGGAGACGGGGTCTTTCGATCCTCTGACAATGGAGAGAATTGGATTGCAATAAACAACGGATTACCTTCAAATGCTTTAGTAAAAGCTATAGCGATAAATTCAAATAACCACCTTTATATTGCAACTTCAAGTCCCGGTGTTTTCCGTTCAACGAATAATGGCGATAGTTGGACACTTGCTAATACCGGATTATCTACAAATGCTCAGGTCCTAGCTATAAATCAGAGTGATCATATATTCGCCGGAACATCATCGTCTGGTATTTTTCGATCAACAAATAACGGAGCTAATTGGATACAATTAAATATCGGTTTACCTTATGCCGATGTCAGATCGCTAGCTATTAATTCAAATGGTCATGTTTTTGCAGGTACGTATGGAAACAGTATATATCGTTCAACCGACAATGGTGAAAGTTGGATCCACTTGACATCGGGACTTAATCAACCATATATTATTTCCATAAAAGTCGCATTGAACAGTTATATTTTCGCCGGGACTAATTATGGTGTTTATCGCTCTACAGATAATGGAGAAACCTGGGAAGAAGTAAACAATGGTTTAGACCATCCTTACGTACTTTCATTAACAAGTGATACAAATGGATATATTTATGCTGGAACCAAATTTGGAGATGGTATATTCATTTCAACAAATTATGGAGATAGTTGGTCACAAATTAATGAAGGTATAACAGGAACATACCTTACCTCTCTGGTGATCAACTCTGATGAATATATTTTTGCAGGCACTTTCGGTGGTGTTTATCGGTCAAGTGATGGGGGTGAAAACTGGATCCAAGCAAACAATGGCTTAACCTACCCCTGGGTTCAATCACTCGGAGCAAATACTTACGGGCATATTTTTGCAGGTGCTGGTGCCGGAGGTGGAATATTTCGTTCAACAAATAATGGAAATAATTGGATTGAAGTTAATACTGGTATAACAGTGCCTTATATTTATTCTTTTACCTGCAATGCGCTGGGGTATATATTTGCCGGAGGTGCAGATGCCTATATTTTTCGATCTACAAACAATGGAACAAATTGGACTGAATTACATCTGAGTGGAACCTCAAACTCAGCTATTCAAGCATTAACAATCAATAATCATGATCATTTATTTGCTGGAACCACAAATGAAGGTATATTTTATTCTTCGGATAATGGTGAATCTTGGTCTCCGAAAAATAACGGATTACTCTATCCGTACGATATAAGAGCTTTAGAAATAAATTCATTAGGATATATTTTTGCTGGAACTGTAGTCACAGGAGTCTTCAGATCTACTGATGATGGTGAAAGCTGGGTTCAAATTAATAATGGATTAACTAAACTTGATGTTCTTTCTTTGGAAATTGACTCAGAAGATAAAATCTTTGCTGGAGCATTTGGTGGTGTGTTCCTCTCACGCGACCATGGCGAGAGATGGGATGAAATTAGTACTGGGTTAACTGACACTTATGTTCGTTCATTAGCTATTGATTCAAATTATTTTATGTATTGTGGGACCGTTTTTGGTGGTGTAGCAAGAAGTGAAAATCAAATAATTACTTCACAACAAGATTCGAATCCACTCAAAATTTACTATTCCTTGTCCCAAAACTTCCCCAATCCGTTTAATCCTTCGTCGAAAATAAAATTTCAGATTCCGGATCAAGTCCGGAATGACATTCGTTTTGTAACCCTGAAAGTTTATGATGTTTTGGGAAATGAAATTGCTACGCTGGTTAATGAAGAAAAACAGCCCGGAACTTATGAAGTCGAGTTTAACACATCATCCATCAAATATCTCCCATCTTCCGGAATTTATTTCTATCAACTAAGAGTCGGAAATACTTCAACAGGTTCAGGGCAAGTTTACATCGAGACAAAGAAGATGATGCTGCTAAAATAGACTATCTGGAATTTTAAGCGGCAAAATCTTTGGCCGAATTATTGCACTTCGTTAATTTTCAATAAACAAAATTTTCAATTAGGAGATTTGATGAAAACCTTTTTCGTTTTTATTATTTTAACCATCAGCATTATTGCACAGGACGAAACAATAAATCTGCGCGGATACGATGTTAAACTTGGAATGACTATGATGGAAGTTTGGGAGAATTTAAAATCAGGTTTCAATGTTGTTGAGGAAGATGATGGGACTTTCTATATATCAGATAAGAATGACTCCCCTGTCGGTATTGTAAAGTTCAAAGATGAAATTGCTGTATCAATTATCAAGGATTGGGGAACAACAACTAAAACCAATTCAGGTCAGGTTTTCAAAACGCTCTGGAACATATTAAAGCAATATGAAAAAGATCTAGATGATGTGAAGATTATTCCGATTGAAACGTTTACAGCAAAGGGAAGTAAATATTCGTTTCAGATTTATATTACGGAGAACAGGTACCTGGATGTAACTATCCAGCACACAGTAACAATACTGGAAGTGCTTGAGAAGAAGAGTTAAAATTTAAATTGAATAGAAAACAGGTTTGCGTTTCCTAATCCAAGAGAGAAAGGCATATAGGCATAATCTAGCCTGAGACTTCCCCAGGAAATTCCGAGTCCGCCTGTAAATCCTCTTGATTCATACCCGGACTGATAACCAAGACGCAATGCAAATGTCTTGTTATACATTATCTCCGTACCACCGATTAAATGAATATCATCAGTATCAAGATATTTTTGGAATTCAGCAGCTAAAACGAAATCAGTCTTTGAGCTTTCGTGATTAAAATTGTACGCACCGCCCAAACGAAATTCTGTCGGTAGTTTAGTTTTTTCGACTCTTAGTTCACTCATTGAACCGATATTCCTAATTACAGTTGACGCAGTCAAACCCTCGATTGGGGTTTTGTAATTTAATCCAAAATCGAATCCAAAACCGGTAGACTCATCACTAAGCAAGCTTTCATAAAGATATTTGACGGTGAGTCCAAAATCCAGATCATCAACAACATTAAATCCAGAAGATAAACTTCCGAAAAAATAATTAGCATTGAATGTTGTGATAGGATCACCCGGACGCTCCCTGACTTCAATATCATCCACTGTGGTTACATTAAATCCAACCGCCCAGGGAAGACTGAACATATTCCATTTAATTCCGCCGACTTCACTCCTTATGTCCTGGATCCATTCGTTATGCATAAACATTGCTTCATTATGATCAAATGAAACCAATCGTGATGGATTATAAAATAACGCTGATAAATCATTTGAAGCAACTGCACCTACATCACCCATTGCAATATTCCTTGCACCAAAACCAAATTTCAGGAATGATAAACCACTGCTGCCGGCTGATTGTGCCAGAGAAATTGTCGTAACAGCTAATATTATTGTAACTATTTTTTTCATCATTTATTCGTTTATTGAAGTCATTGTGAATCCGGCGATTGCCGGATGAAGCAATCTCAAAAATGAACTAAAGATTCTTTCGTCGTCCGGAAATCTCCGGACTCCTCAGAATGACAGTCTTTTTCTAAAAATTAAAATTAACGCTTACGATATGCCTGTCAGCACTTGAATATTGTTCAATCTGAAAAGCATAATCAACACCTACTACTAAATTACTGAACGGCTGAAAGAATGAAAAACCAAATGATGGTTTAACAGGCCAATCAGTATTGCTTGCATTAAACTGGTCGACTCCGCCGCGAATATAAAATCGATCGTAGATGTTATATTCAACTCCGGCTCTGAGGATATTCGTTTTTACTGAACTGTTTTCAAATTCTATTGATCCCAGCAAACCGAGTTCTTTATTTCTGTAGCTCACACCAAGTTTGCGGAGATTCGGAAATTTATCTTCCGTATTTAATCCATCCTGCTGGTAAATTGGTGAAGTGTCCCATTCGTATTTACTCATCAAATCTGCAACTACGAAGGAGATATTAAAATTTTCATTGATTCTGTACAAAGCACCGATGTCCAAACCAATGCTGGTTGAGCTTACTTCTTCGTAAAGATTGTAGTAGAAAAATTTAGTTGAAATTCCGATTGATATTTTTTCAGAAATTCTTGCAGCAAGTCCAATAAAAAATTGATTCTCTGATGTTGAGAGTTCACCAGTCGGCAACCCGTTATTATCTCTTCCATCAATATTACTGACGCCGGAATTGATTACACCAACACTGATACCTGCTGTGGTTCTCGGTTTGCGTGTTTCTGTAACTGTATCCTTTGATGAGTAAAAATCAAATCTTCTTGTGTAGTTGAAAAAATTTAATGCTCTGTCCAGAGTAAGAAATGAATAACCTGCCTGGAAAGAATTGTTTTCCTGGAAAGGCGTTATCGCGGGATTATAATAAGAAACCAACTCGCCTTCAGTAATTGATGACATCGCATTTCCCATTCCGATTCCTCTTGCACCAAAACCAATTCTGCTGAAAGCTCCGGGGCTAACTGACATTTCACTGAATTTCGGCTGAGCAAATATCAGTGAAGAAAAAACTAATAGTGATATGAAAAAATAATTCTTCATCATTGCATATAAATTATTTTTCCGAATAATGGTTCGTCATCATTTATGTCGATACGATAAAAATAAACTCCATTCGGCAGATAGTTTCCATTATCATCTCGTCCATCCCAGAATTCAGGAGCGCCCTCAAGATCTCTGTTACGCGGTGCATTTTGTATAATTGTTCTTATATAGTTCATCCCGAAATCAAAAATTCTTATCGTTACATCAGCTTCTGCTCCACCAGTGCTATACTTTATCTTAAGCTGTTCCTGTCTTGGAGAAAACGGATTTGGATAAGCATAGGTTTCAGAATTTGATTTCAGTGGCTGCGAAGCAAAATAAACCTTCCAATCTCCATTATATGCACTTGTTTCAATGATTCTTGCAAGTCCGTCATTTGAACCAAGCCAAACAAACTCATCATCGGAGGCAGCACTGTAAAAGATGCTGGTTGTTAACTCTACACCCGATTCTTTATCCACAATATTATTTGGAAGAATCCAGGTTCTGCCCTGGCTCAAAGATCTGAAAGCTCCATTATCTGTTAAAGCGATTACATCCCCATTCTTAAATCCAAAATTATGACCACGTTCCTCATTCAGAGATGTCTTCCAATTATTTCCGCCGTTCGTTGAAAAACTTATCGCATAAAACTCATTCGGATCCTCAGCTTTCCAGGAAGAAGCCCAAATGCTGTTGTTATAATGATTAAATCCAAGAGCAGTAATAAAATTTCCGCTGATTGGTTGATTTTGATTTTGGTGATTTAATTTTATCCATGAAGGATTTTGTGCGGAAGCATTTGTAGTTTTATTAATACCATTTGCAGTTCCAACATAAACCGTTGAATCATTAGCCGCAACAACTGAAAATGCTCTGTAATTCAGCCAGCCTGTACTGCAGAAATTTCCAGCTGTTGGTGAAATACATTTATCTCTTTCAGAAAGTATATCCGAGGGAGAAATAGAATTCAAACTATCGGTAGGAAGAATAATTCTTTGCCAGGTTTGTCCCATATCTGTGCTTCTTCTTGTTCCACCAGCAAAAGATGTAATCCAAACTGCATTTGGAGTGAATGCAATATCATAAGTCAGATTTTGTTCTGCGACAGTTATCGGGAGAACATTTAATACATTTTGTCCGAAAATTACCACTGATGAATCAGGATGATCTACAGGCTGCGGAAGAGCTGTCCAGGTTGAACCACCATCTGTTGTAAATTTCAATCCTGTTCCTTTCGGTACATTTCCGCCACCGGGACCAGGAACAGAAGTAGCAGTTGCAGCCCAAATTGAACCATCGTATTTGTTATATGCTAAAGCGGAGACGTTATCATCACCGAATGGTGAAGTTCCATAAAAGTTTGTCCAATTAATTCCTCTGTCAAATGAAACACTCACACCTCTGCTGGTTCCGAGCCAAACTTCATCACCGATTGTAACAATATCAAGAATGCTGTTGCTTGTGGGATTTGAAGAAGTAATTTTGGAAAAATAATTTTGGTCACCGGGAAGTTCAAATGTTTCAGGCTTGACCTGAGCTGAAACCTCAACAACGATTAGGAAAAGAAAAAGGTTAAAAAATAATTTTATCATTGAATCAATACAAAATGATTTAAGATATTACTCAAGTCACCTATTCTATCTTTAGCTCTGAATTCAAAACGGTAAGTTCCTTTTTGATTGCTTTGATCAACCTGAATTAATCTTGAGAATATCCCATCTCCAGCAGTCACATCGCCATGTTCCGATGTACCATCATCATAAAGGAAAACTTTACTGTTATTTGAAGTACCATCAGGACGATATACAATAAAATAAACTTCCAGAATATCATTCAAACCGTTTGGATCTGAAGCTTCGACGGATGTGAAGATCACAGTAGGTTGAGTAACTACAACTGTATCGGGATCAATTGCCGTATTAGCAATCGCAGGAGGAACATTCTCCTGACCATTCTTAAAGTAAAATGTTGCGTGAGCAACCTGCTTAATTCCCCCTTCAAATCCTTCAGCTGAAAATCTGACAGTATAATTACCAATAGGGTTTTCCCGTTTTAGAATAAATTGATTTTCATAAAGATCATCAATGATTTCATACATCTCTATCGGTGCTGAATTTAATTTTGAATTATCAGATGCATATACATCAAAATAAGCTTTGTAAACCTGACTGGGCGGAGTAAAGATAAGTCTGAGATTAAGAAGTGAATCTCCTGGAATTTTCATATCAACAGTATCTTTTATTCCAGCAATAGAGCTTACCTGGTAATTATCAGTTCCGGAATCGATAATATCATCGTAAGTTTTTTCACATCCCCACAAGAGAAGTGGAATCAGCAAGAAATAGATTTTTCTCATAGTAGAATAATATTTTGATGCAAGTACTCTCACAAGGTAAAAATTAAGATATTTTGCAATTTATTGGGGTAATGTAAGCATAATAGGCATCGGAGAAAAAGATATCAGGAAAATAAAAAAAGAAAAATAACCAACAAACATTCTTCGTGAATCAAGATGAGTAGCATCGAGAACAGGTGGATGTTTAAGCTTAATTACAAAGTAAAGAACCAGTGCCCAGAATAACCACCCTGACCAGCCTATTCCATAATCCAATTCCAGGAAGGTATCTGCAAATCCTATTAGTCCAAATACAAACATTATTGAAAACGCAATCACAGAAATTTTGTAATGTGTTTTTTCACCGAACATTGCAAAAGAAATATGCCCACCATCCAACTGACCAACTGGAATCATGTTCATTGATGTGATGAAAAGTCCAAACCATCCGACACATAAATATGGATAATGATAAATTTCACTCATTGGCGGGAAAAACTGTCCGGGTCTGACAAACCTTTCCTTTAAGAAAGAGAAAAGGAGTGAATCACCGAAAACTAATCCGTAACCCTCTTTTCCATAAGTTGGTTCGAGATAATCAGGATGAATTTTTATTAAATACTCGATACCCGGAACATTTAAAAAGCCGTAAATGAGAATAGCAATTGTTACAACGAATCCTGCAATAGGTCCTGCAACACCAATATCAAACATAGCTTTCTTAGAATGTATGCGCGACCTGGTTCTTATAACTGCCCCCATCGTTCCAAAATTTATCATATATGGAATTGGAGGAAACGGAATATAAAATGGAAGTGTCGCTTTCACTTTATGATAAACAGCAGCGAAATAATGACCAAATTCATGAAAAGTTATTATCAGTAAAATTGAAATTGAATATGGTAACCCAGTCAACAATTCAGTCAGTTCATACGGACCGCCAGAAGCACTAATCCACTGAACACCAGCGAGTGTAGTCGTGATGAATGTAATGATAAATAAACCGAGATGAAGAAGCGGTCGTTCTTTTTTTGGTTTTGGAGTAGGTGTGGAGAAATTTGAAAAATAATTCTCCCCGTAAGGTTCAGGCATTTTTAAATATCCAGGTTAATTCCGATTGTAGCATAATTTTCATTTAGATCGTAAAACTCTCCGTGTACACTCTTGCCAGAAAAGTATGATGCTAAAATACTGAAACCTCGTGATTCAGGATGACCAAATTTTATTCCTGCAGAAATGATATTGTTGCCTACATATTTATCTGTTCCAACTAATTTAAAATCATAAGCAACGAAAGGTGTAAATACTGATGTTGCAAGTTTATCAGGGTAGTAATCAAATCCAATCTGAAAAATTTCTTTTTTAATTTCATCCGGGACGATATGAATATTATAAGTAATTCCGAGGTAAACGCGTAAATCATAAATTTTATAGTAACCAATCAGCTCAAAAAATTCTTTGCTGTAAACAAATGGTTCTCTGCCATTCATCCAGCTTTCTGTTCCAGCATCGTAATAACCATCAACAAGATGTGCACTGATGTGATTGAAACGAAGCCTCACACCCAATTCGCTTTCATCAATTTCATACTTGTAACTTCCATTAACTCCAAATAGATAATCGACGGTTTCAACCGGGAATTTAAAATTTGCTTCCGATCGTGCACGTGTGTAAGTAAAAAAATCAGCGCCAAATGAAAATGATCGGTCCTTATCAATCCAGTGAATAATATCGTGTGAAGTTCCTATATCAATTCGTACTTTTTCAAGATCGAAGAGATATTGAAATCCAGTTTTTGGTTCAAGAAAATTAGCAGTGAATGGTTGAATATTTAAATCAGCCGGAAACCATTCAGTTGTCGTTTGTGCAAAAGAATTAATTCTGAGGATAAGCAATAATGAAACAATAAGTATAAATCGCATTAATTACTTTCTGGTTTCGAGATGAGTTTTTTCTGAATCTTCTGTTTGATGAGTTTGTTGTAGCTGTATTTGAATTTGGAAGTCAAACTTGAAATTGCGTACAAGTTTGTTGGGAATGCAAACGAAGGTTCGAAGTAACAATTAACTGTGCAGCCCTGACAAAAATCAAATCGTCCTTCCATTTTAAGAAAGTGTTTTATCTTTTCAGATTTTCTGATTTCACTAATTGGTTTGTCAATTTTAATTTTATCATTTGCAAAATGATAACAGGGCAGAATAATCTCATTATAGGGTGAAATGACAACAACTCTTGAAACAGCTTTGCAGCTTGGATTGCTGATATCGTTTCCTCCATCTCTTCTTAATTTCATAAAAGCTTTGTTAAGATATACATTCATTTTCCCATCACAATAATCATCGACAAGATCAACTGCTTCCTGAGTTAATCCGGGATTACCAAAATATGAAAAAACCGGATTTACCAGTAAAACCAAATCATACTTTGCAGCTAATTCGTGCATTCGTGGCAACTTTTTGTACGTCTCGTTTGTTACAGTGAAAAGAACATCAGGAAATTCACCAAGCGATTTTGCTATTTCAATACTTTTGAAAATTGATTTGTAGCAATCAACTTTTCTAATTTTATTGTGCTCTTCTTCATCGGGTGAATCCAATGAAAAGTGCAGTAGATTAATTTTTCCCGCAAGCTTTTCAGCGAACTTTGGATAAAGAAGCGTATTGGTTGTAATGCTTGTCTGCATTTTAAGTTCGTGAGCAAACTCAGCCATTAAGTGAATGTCTTTATGCAGAAGAGGTTCACCACCGGTCAGATCAATAAACTTTACTCCAAGCTTTGCAAGCTGCTCAACATTTGATTTAAAATCTTCAAGATCGGCATATGGTGTATCCTTAAAATTGGTGTGATCACCAAAATGGCAGAACTCACAAAAAGCATTACAACGATATGTCACATAATAATTGCAGAGAAGCAGCATCAGTACGTTCTATCTTTCCATTTTACTTTTTTGTTGAATAATATTGCAAACGGCAGTACAACCACATAAACGAGATAATAAATTTCAAACACTAAAAAATATTTCAAATTCTTCTGAAGACCTAATTTTTGATGAATTGGATAGAGCACGAATAAATCAATAGATATTTTGAACACAACAATGTAAAGCAGGACCGCACTAAATATAAACGGGGTCACAAGAATGAATAAATTAGTAAGAAATGCCCAAGTCATCAACAAAATACCAAGCGGTGGTGCATCAATTCCGCCAACTGCCCAGCGTTTCTTCTGCCGAAAAAGTTCAACAAGGTTTTCTGCTGGTTTTGAAATTACTAACGAATCTTTGTTTAATGGATAGACTGCCTTGTATTTTTTTAGTTTATGAATCGAGTTAAGCAACAGAAAATCTTCAGTCACACTGAAAGTCAAATTCTCAAATCCACCTACCTCATCATAAGCTTTTTTCCGGAATGACATATTGTTGCCAATGCAGCTGACTGGTTTTCCAAGATTTATCGTACCCGCGGAAATAAATAACAAATAAATAAAATCTATTGCCTGCATTCCGCTAAATACACCATTAACGTTTTGAGAAGTGTATCCATTTACAACTCCAACATTATCAGTGTAATATGAAGCTATTGTTTTCGCCCAGAATGAACTAACTACGCAATCCGCGTCTGTAGTTAAAATAATTTCCCCAAACGCAAGTTTAATTCCTTCTGCCATTGCTCTGACTTTGCCTTTTAAAACTGATTGTTCATTTTCCTGAAGGTGAATAATTCTGAAATGCTTTTTACCATGAATAAATTTTGAAGCTATTTTTAATGTATCATCAGTCGATGCATCATCAACGATGATAATTTCAAGTTTTCCTTCCGGGTAGATAAGTTGGGCCAGCGATTCAAGACAAGTTAGAATATTATTTTCTTCATTCCTTGCTGCAACAATAATTGATACTGACGGCAATTTCTCTTCAGTTAATTGCGGAAAGTTTTTCTTTGCACCAACAATGAGAACCGCTGAGATAATAAAGTATCCCGATACAAGAATTAAAAAATTATTTCAAACAATCTGCAGGTTCTCCGAATTCATAATTTCTCTTTCCAGCGAGATCAATCGTGTAGTTCAACGCTTTTTCAATTATAGAAGCACTCTTTACGTTGTCGTGAAATACTATAATTGAATTTCTATCTAAATACTTTTCAATAGCGAATTTTACTTTTTCAATATTATTCTCAAAATCATATGTAAGCAAATTCCACATTACACATTTCATATTTAATTCTTTCATCAATCCATTTGTCTTCAGGTTAAATTTTCCGTGTGCCGGTCGGAAATATTTTATATCATAATTGAATTTTTCTTTCATCAAACTATTAAATGCAGATAATTCTTTAATGGATTCCTCATTGTTCATAGCGGTAAGCAATTTATGCTTCATAGTGTGGTTTGCGATTGTATGTCCGGCGCTCAAAATTTTTTCTGCTAATAAAGGTTGGTTAATAATGTTATCCCCCACACAAAAAAAGACTGCTTTTATTTTATTTAAAGAAAGAATTTTAAGAATCTTTTCGGTAGCTTCTATTGTCGGACCATCATCAAAAGTTAACAGGATTTTATTATTAACAGTTGACCATATAAAATCATGAAACAGTTTTTGAATTAATAATGGTGGTTTGAATCGATTCAATGTATGATTATCCGTAATCTTTATAAAAATATTTTAATCAGGAAGCCTGTGACTTTAAATATTTATTATACGCATTCTTTAAATTCTCTTCCAGATTATGATATAATTCTTTATGCTTCTCCCCTTTTGCAAATATATCAGTTGCACAATAACTGCAAAGAAAATAACCGATCAGCGTGTTGAGATCGCGATAGATGAATGCGTTTAAAGATAAAGCCGGGTCATTCCCAATAACCAATGCATCAATCTTTCGCTTCAAGCAGCTAGGACATAAGTCGCCATCATAAAACCAAATTTTCTCAACTGCTTCGCCGTAAATTTCATCTGATCTGTTCAGCAATTCGAGGAGTATATTATCAATAAATTCTTTATCCAAATTCTACCTGTAATGAAAACTTCAATCTTCCATCATCCATTTTACATTTTCCATTCGATCAACCTTTAATCACTCCAACAGGTTTTATTTTTGCAACTTTCCGGGTAATACCTTCTTTATGCATCACATCAACCACATCTGACACATCCTTGTACGCATCTGACATTTCTTCAGCAATCGTCTTATACCCTTTTGCCTGAATTGCTATTCCCTTTTTATTGAGTTCAGCTACAAGATCTCTACCCTTTGCACTTTTCAGCGCTTTGGTGCGGCTTAAATTTCTTCCAGCACCGTGACAGGAACTCCCGAATGTTTCTTCCATTGCTTTGTCTGTTCCGACTAGAATGTAGGAATATCTTCCCATATCACCTGGAATAAGAACCGGTTGACCAACATCATGATATTTTTTCGGAATCAATTTACTTCCTGGAGGAAATGCACGTGTAGCTCCTTTCCTATGAACACACACTTCTTTTTCTTCATTCCCGATTTTGTGCTTTTCAATCTTTGCAATGTTATGACACACATCATATAAAAGTTTAAATCCCAATTCTGATTCATTGATTGTGAATGTCTCTTTGAAAACTTTTTTTAGCAAGATGCATTATCACCTGACGGTTATTCCATGCAAAATTAGCAGCGGCTTGCATTGCAGCCAGATAATCCATTCCTTCCTGAGAATTGATTGGTGCGCATGCGAGTTGTCGGTCGGGCAATTTGAATCCATATTTATTGCTAGCTTTAAGAAGGATTTTCAGGTAATCATCACAAACCTGGTAGCCAAGTCCGCGGGAACCAGTATGAATTTGAATTACAATTTGTCCGGGAAATAATCCAAATACCTCCGCAACTTTTGAGTCGTAAATATCTTCAACAACATCAACTTCAAGAAAATGATTTCCTGAACCGAGAGTTCCCAGCTGGTCTGCTCCCCGTTCATAAGCACGCTGACTGACTGCATCGGTGTCTGCATTTTTTAACGTTCCGCTTTCTTCAGTAAAATCAATATCTGAAGAAACTCCAAGATCGTTTTCAAGTGCCCAAACAGAACCTTTTGACAAAACTTTTTTTAAATCTGGTATTGAAAGTTTTTTAATTGCACCACTTGCACCAACTCCTGTTGGGACAGCATGGAACAATTTTGAGACGAGGGTATCAATTTTATTTTTTAGCGGTTCATATTCCAGATTTGTTGTTGCCAGTCTTACTCCGCAATTAATATCATAACCAACTCCTCCCGGAGAAATTACTCCTTCATCAAGATTTGTTGCTGCGACACCTCCTATTGGAAAGCCATAACCCCAATGGATATCTGGCATGGCAAGTGAATATTTTTCTATTCCCGGAAGGTGGGCAACATTTACAACCTGCTTTAATGCCTCATCATCTTTCAAACCTTTTTCAATCATTTCCTGCGAGATATACACTCTTCCCGATACTTTCATATCTCCGTTAGCGGGAATCTCCCATAAATTTTCTCTCACTCTGGTTAATTCAATTCCGCCGATATTCATGATTATTCTCCTCGAAGAAATTGTTAAATATCAAAAACAACAAGGGTTGAGTACTTGCCATTTACTTCCACTATCTCAACTTGATGATACGTTACAGATTTTATTTCGTGCTTCATTGGAAAATCGATTGACACAGGTGCTCCTTTTAATTCGGCAGATAGCTCAAAACCTTCAGCATCCTCAAATAGTTTAAATGATTCGATTGATACATACAACCATCTTTTTGCAAGCAGTAAATAATTAAGCTCATTTAAGAAAGTAACCAGAAGCTCTTCTTTGGATGAAGCTGAAAGTTCAATTTCCATATAATCATCTGCTTCAATGGATTCATCGCTGGTTATTGCAGTGAACCATGCTTTTGCACCAGCTTCAAATAAATCCTGAAGACTGCTGCCTTCCAATTCTGCTGCAATGTCAGCAGTGTGATCCACGAATTTGTAATTGCCATTCATACAATAAAAAATATCCGATTTGTTGAGCTTAATTTAGTGATGATTTTATAAAAAATAACTTTAATTAAATCTGTTTATCCGGTAGTTATATTTGCTGAACAAATGAAAAATCTTTCCGAACATCAAAAAGGAATACTTTACGTTTTCACTGCTGCCTTACTCTGGAGCAGCGGTGGACTCTTTATAAAGCTGATTTCCTTTAATGCAATGCAGTTATCTTTTTTCAGATGCTTGATAGCTGCTATCACATTTGCTCTAATTTTTAAAAAACGAACACTTATTTTCAATAAGCTCAGCCTGATCAATTCATTTATTTATGCGATAGTTTTAATCACATTTGTTATTGCCACAAAAACTACAACTGCTGCAAATGCTATTTTCCTGCAGGCAACTGCACCGATTTACGTATTGATATTCGAGCCTCTGCTAAATAAAACACGATACGAAAGAATCAACATCATTACAGTCGGTGTCTGCATAATCGGAATGATTTTGTTCTTTGTAGGAAAGCTTGAACCAGGACATCTTGAAGGAAATCTTGTTGCATTAATTTCTGGAATTACGTTCGCGGCATTGTTTTTAGGGATGAAACAGAATGACCAGAAATATCAACAGAGCAGTATTTTCTGGGGAAATATTCTTGTTGCATTGATATGTATTCCTTTCCTGTCGTCACTAAAAGTAATCAGCTTTTCAGATTTGTGGATGGTTAGCTTTCTCGGAGTTTTTCAGATAGCACTTGCTTATGCATTCTTTGCTTCGGGACTAAAAAGAATTTATGCAGTTGAAGCTTCCATCATTTCAATGATTGAACCTGTACTCAATCCGGTTTGGGTTTTCATTGGATATGGCGAGACACCATCAGTAACGGCAATTATCGGAGGAGTAATTATTTTGTGTGCAATCCTAGTGAGAAGTTTAATTTCACAATCACCTATGATTAAGAAGAGATTCAATTTTTAGTTTAAGGTGCAAGCCTGAAAATTTTCCAACCACTTTTCATTTTCCTGTAACAAATTCTGTCGTGCAAACGGTTTTCCCTTCCCTGCCAGAATTCAAAATAATCCGGGACTAAAACAAAGCCTCCCCAATTTTGAGGAACCGGTATTCTTTTCCCTTTAAACTGATTTTTTAATTCTGCGAACCTGAGGTCAATAAAATGTCTGTCGGAAATTATTTTACTCTGTTCTGAAGCCCAGGCGGCGATGCGACTAGCAAGTGGTCGTGAATTAAAATACTTTTGTGATTCCAAACGTGATATTTTTTTTACTTTACCTTCAATCCTAACCTGTCTTTCCAATTCAGCCCAAAAAAATAAAAGTGCTGCCGATGGATTTTCTTTTAGACTTTTTCCTTTAGTGCTGTTATAGTTGGTAAAAAAAACAAATCCATCTTTTCTAAAACCCTTTAGCAACACAACTCTCGCAGAAGGCTTTGCGTTTTTATCTGAAGTTGCGAGAACCATTGCGTTTGGCTCTTTTAATTTCAATTTTATCACTTCCGAAAACCATATTTCAAACTGCTTAAAAGGGTTTTTGTGAACCGTTTCCTCAGATAATTTGTTTACCTTATATTCACGCCGTAAATTATGAATAGATTTTTGTACTATCATAAAGATTATTAATCGAATTGATTGATATTCATCTATTTAATAAAATTAATCTTAAATAAGTTACTAAAAGAAATAAAATTCTGATAATATCAAATGAAAAGTAAATCGTTATCAAAAAAGCAGTTGGAAGAACTTGAAAAGTTCGGTGCAAACACATGGTTCATTGAATACCTATATGATGAATATGTTAAAAGTCCCGATAAAGTCCCTGAGCAATGGAGAAAATTTTTTGGAGATATATCCAGTCCAGAAGGTGGAAACGGGAAGAATATGAGTGGCTCAACTCTGCAATCAGTGAACATACCTCTTCCTCAACCAGGAGAAAATGATGAAGTCCAGATAATCGCAGGAAGTTCAGAAAAAATTCTGGCAAATATGGTAAACAGTTTGTCTGTCCCAGTGGCAACATCACAAAGAACAATTCCTGTAAAACTGCTTGAAGAGAATAGAACTCTGATAAATAATCATCTTCAGAGAACGATTAAAAAGAAAATCTCTTTCACCCATCTAATCAGCTGGGCTATTCTTAAAGCAGTTCAATCAATGCCGGTGATGAATAATGCTTATACAATCATTGATGGTAAACCTCAAATCATTAAAAGAAAAGATGTTAATCTTGGACTCGCTATTGATATCGAACGAAAAGATGGCTCACGTTCATTGATTGTTCCGAATATTAAAAGTGCAAATAAATTAAACTTCAATGAGTTTTGGAATGCATACGAAGATCTTATCAGCAGATCACGAAAAGGAACTATTGATCCAAATGAATTTCTCGGAACTACTATAACACTAACCAATCCGGGAACAATTGGAACAGTGGCTTCTGTCCCAAGATTAATGGTTGGTCAGGGAACCATCATAGCAACCGGTGCAATTCAATATAACGCTGAATACCAGGCAATGTCTCAAACAACAATTTCAACTCTTGGTATCAGCAAAACGATGAACATTACAAGTACTTATGATCATAGAATAATTCAGGGAGCTGAATCCGGATTATTTCTTAAAGCAATAAATGATCTTCTTTTAGGTCAAGATGATTTTTACGATGATATTTTTGAGTCGTTAAAGCTTCCTTTCAAACCTCTGAGATGGCAGACAGATTATCAGCCGGGAATATTTGAAACCACTGCAAACACAGAAGAGATTGTTAAGCAGGCAAAAGTCTTGCAATTAATTAATTTATTCAGAGTAAGAGGTCATCTTATTGCTGATCTTGATCCGCTTGGTTCTAAAACTCAATACCACGCAGAGTTAGATCCCGTAAGTTATAATTTGACAATATGGGATCTGGATCGACATTTTATTACCGGCGGTTTTGGCAATTTGAATACTGCTACACTACGTGAAATCCTCAATATCCTTGAGAAAACTTATTGTGATAAAATTGGTGTTGAGTACATGCACATCCAAAGTCCGGCTGAGAAAGCTTGGCTTCAAAATAAAATGGAACCAGTGAAGAACACCCCAAACTTTGATAATGAAACAAAGATAAATATTCTGAAAAAGCTTATCGCTGCTGAATCATTTGAACATTTCATCCACAGCAAGTTTGTTGGTCATAAAAGATTTTCACTAGAAGGCAGTGAAACGTTAATTCCTCTGATTGATTTGATACTTAGTGAATCTGCAGACCATAATATTAAAGAAGTAGTGATGGGGATGGCTCACCGCGGAAGACTAAACGTTTTAGCAAATGTCATTGGTAAATCTTATGAATCAATCTTTGTCGAGTTTGAAGATATCAGGGATCCGGATTCAATCGGGGGTTCCGGTGATGTAAAATATCATCTGGGTGCAACAGGCAATTACAAAACATTAGGTGGAAAAAGCATAACTGTATCTGTAGCCGCAAATCCAAGTCACCTTGAATGGGTTAATCCTGTTGTTGAAGGAATGGTTAGAGCAAAGCAAACACGAATGGGTGACAATAAAAGTCATGTTAAAGTGATGTCTCTATTGATTCACGGAGATGCTGCATTTGCCGGACAAGGAATCGTTGCAGAAACTTTGAATCTTTCGCAATTAAGCGGATACAGGACCGGCGGAACTGTTCACATAATAGTCAATAATCAAATTGGATTTACTACCACTCCTGATGAAGCCCGGTCTTCACAATATGCAACTGATGTTGCAAAGATGATTCAGGCGCCAATTTTCCATGTAAATGGTGATGATCCCGAAGCGGCTCTTTGGGTTACCAAACTTGCCTGTGAGTACAGACAAATATTTAAGAAAGATGTTGTTATTGATTTATTCGGATACAGACGTCATGGACACAACGAAGGTGACGAACCAGGATTCACGCAGCCGATATTGTACGCAAAAATAAAGGAACATCCTTCGGTAAGACAGATTTACCAGGAAAAATTAATTAGCGAAAAGATTATTTCTGAGAATGAAATCAAGAAGTTCAATGACAGTTTGAACAACACAATGAATGCTTCCATCGAAAAGATCAGGAAAGAAAGTAAGAAATTCGAAGGTGATCTTATCCTTGCTGTTCCAAAAAAGGAAATTGAAGTAATCCATTCAGAAAAAAATACTTCAATTTCAGATGAAGCACTGAAAACTATAATCGATGGTATAACAAAAATCCCGCAGGATTTTAACGGACATCCCAAACTCGCAAAATTTCTTGAAAGTAGAAGAAAATTAATTGATGGTTCGGGAAAAGCTGATTGGGCATTTGCGGAATCATTGGCTTTCGGCAGTTTACTTCTTGAAGGAATTCCAGTGAGACTTAGCGGTCAGGACAGCGTGAGAGGAACATTCAGCCAGCGACATCTTGCTTTTACTGATATAAAAACCGGGGCCGAATATTTTCCATTAAACCACCTAAACGAAAATCAAGCCCATCTGGAAGCACTGGACAGCTTACTTTCTGAAGCTGCTGTACTTGGATTTGAATTTGGTTACAGCGTTGTCGATCCTTTATCTCTCGTTATTTGGGAAGCCCAGTTCGGTGATTTTGCTAACGGCGCGCAGATCATCATTGATAACTTCATCGTAGCATCTTATGAAAAATGGCAAATTCCGAATAATCTTGTAATGCTTCTACCACATGGATTTGAAGGACAGGGTCCAGAACATTCCAGTGCACGACTTGAAAGATTCCTCATACTCAGTGCTGAGAATAATATGCAGGTTTGCAACGTTACTACTCCAGCACAATATTTTCATCTTTTACGAAGACAAATGAAATCTGGTATGAAAATACCTTTAGTATTAATGACACCCAAAAGTTTGCTTAGATACCCCGACGCTAAATCAGCAAAGGAAGAATTCCTCAATGGGAAATTCGAAGAAGTTATCGATGATGATACAATTCAGAATCCAAAGAAAGTAGATCATTTGATTTTAACAAGCGGAAAAGTTTATTACGATCTGACTAAATTCCGAGCAGATAATAAAATAAATAATACTGCAATCATCAGAATCGAGCAGTTTTATCCCTACGCTTCAAAAAAGATTAGAAAAATTGTTGAAAAATATCCATCAGTAAAAAAAGTAAAATGGGTTCAGGAAGAACCTAAAAATATGGGAGCCTGGAATTTTTTGTATCACAGGCTACGTAATGATCTGCCAAAAGATTGTGAATTGGATTACTCAGGAAGATCGGAGAGTGCGAGTCCGGCTGTTGGTTCTTACAAGATTTCGACACAGCAGCAAAAGAAACTAGTTAAAGATTCTTTTAACTAAAAGTTAGTCAGATGATGGTTGGTGTATTTAGCTGAATGAGGCTTACCACCTCACCGTAACGGTAATTTACAACTTTGATTGAATTACCTTTTTGATCATACTTTATCCATCGTCCTTCAGGTTTACCATTAATATAATTCCCCTCACATTTCATATTACCATTCTTATGATACCAAATCCATTTTCCTGAAGGTTCATCATCAATAAAACTGCCGGAACATTCAAGCTGCCCGCTATCGTAAAAGTATTTCCAATCACCGTCATTTTTATTTTTTTTCATATGACCAAGCACAGCGTAACTGCCGTCCATTTTCAAAAGATAAAATTCACCCTGCTTAAAACCATTTACCACATTGTAGTCAACAATTAATTTATTATCCAGAGTATCAAGCATTCTTCCCGTAAAAGGCATATCTGTACCCTTTGAATAAATTACTTCTTCCTCAAAAAATTATTTTGTCTGAATCAGGATTGGATGTTAAAGAATCACTGAACCATACTATTAACAATATTGCAATTACAATAATTTCAACAGCAATGATGAAAGAAAAAAACTTAATTTTATTCATTAAGAATGTGCCCTCAAATATTGAGTATGTTATCAAAATAGTTTAGCCGGAGGCTGGTTTATTGCCCAATAAACCTTTTTATTTATATACAAGGATTGTTCCAAGCATAGTATTGATAAAGTGTAAATAATTGTTAATCACGATTTTTATTTGTTTTGTTCTGATACTATATTGATGACCATTGGCAATAATGATACATTGAAATTCCAAGTAAAAATGCCAAACGTCAAAATAATACTTCCATACTACTATTTTTATAAAAAAAGTTGTTGGCACATTTATTGGCAAAATGCAAGGAAGAAATCTTCCATTCGAGGGCAAAATGAACAACTTTGAATTAAGACATCATAACGATTATGTGATTGCATCAGTCAATCTTGATAAAGCTACTTTTCAGGAAGCAATAGAATTCAAGAGTATGATAGATGATGAAATCGAAAAAGGATTCCATAATATTGTCATATCTTTGAATGATTGTGATTTTCTGGATTCTGCTTTCGTTGGTGTTTTAGTTGTGATTTGGAAAAAGGTTAAGATCAGAGGTGGTTCATTAAAGCTGGTTAAGCGTGGGATATTTAATCATTCCGTCCTGCATCTCACCGGTGCTATTGAAATTTTCGAAAAATATGATTCGGTATTAGAAGCTCTGGCAAGTTCAACTTCGACTGCATAAAATCATTCTCATCAGAAAAATTCATCTCCTTAATTAATCAATAATTCTGATCAGTACATCATACGCATTTACCAAATTATCTTATCTATATCTAAGATATTTGATTATGTCAAAGCTCAGAAAGTAAAAAAAATGAAATGACTTACATCATAACTCTGCTATGATGCAAGAATACCGGTGAGTAGATTAAGACTGACGAGCGCCAATCAAAATATAAAGTGTTAACAATGTAACTACAGAGAAGATGATAATACCAGTAAGCATAGCTTTCCTTTATTCAAATATGGATTACATCAATCCATTTGATAATCAAAATTTTTGTTTTTACCGGAGCTTTTACCCTCGCTCCATAAAATAGTTTAGTTGATTAGAACAATTATCCTCCACAATAAATATACCGAATATTCATTAATCTGAACTTTGAAAATAGAAGGAAATGATTGTATCGACATCGCTTTTTATTATTTTGAAACTTTTTATTGAATCTTAATTGCATAATGAAACATATAATTATTGCAATAATCATTTTTGAAAAGCAGTTTTAATACATTTATCTTTTGGAAGTAAATTTTATTCAAAAGAAAATTTGCGGGCGTAACTCAGTTGGTAGAGTGTCAGCTTCCCAAGCTGGATGTCGCGGGTTCGAACCCCGTCGCCCGCTCAGGGTTCTTCAAAAATTTGCTTTTCAGTGCTATTAGTTTGATATTTGTGCCCTCAATTATTGGGAGCTTAGCTCAGCTGGTTCAGAGCACCTGCCTTACAAGCAGGGGGTCAAAGGTTCGAATCCTTTAGCTCCCACTCCTTCTTTTATATTTTCTTAAATATATGGACACTACGTTTATATAATTTATTCTCACCTTAAATTTCTCCACTACATTGGCACACAAATAATCTTGAGGATAGATTATTCAGACATAATACTAATAGAAATAAATTCACGAAGGGTAAAGGATCTTCGAGTTTGGTTGCTTCCATAAAATGCCATTCAAAATCTGAAGCTTACAATCTTGAATTGAAACTTAAAAAAATGAAAAATCCTGAAAAAGCTATCAAATATTTGAAAAGCCTGGTTCAGAGCATCCCGACTTAGTCGGGAGGGTCAAAGGTTCTGCCATAGGCATTCCATTGGGAAGAATCCTTTAGCTCCCACCTAAGATAATACCCTGTAAGTTAAGCACTTACAGGGTATTTTATTTTAAATTTTAATGTAATTTCAGCTTCACTAGAATCAGTTTTGTTGCATTGCGAACTCTTAATAACCGATCTGAAATTTAAACAATGCGTAATCTGTATTCGTTGTGTTTCCGGAAGAAAGATTTTTGTCCTGAGAGTAATCGTATATCAAAAAAAAGATGAAATCCCGAACAGGTTCAATTCTTAATCCTAGTTGAATATTAGTCTGGTTAAATCTTTCTCCATCTAAAAAATATGCGTTGTCTAATTCCGGATCAGGACCATGTGATACGTTGATATCTCCGCCAACATTTTTAACCAGATTTCCTTCTTCATCATAGATATTCTCACCCCTTCGAATAAATCGATAATTAAGTGAAATCCTTATCCAATCGTTGACGTTGTAGGCAAGTTCACTGAATATTTCATCGGCATTTGGTCCGATTGGATGCCCCATATTTGTTCCCCAGGCAGTATAAGCATTTTGGACATTAATATGTGAATAAACGAACGGACGAATCTTTGTGTATTCAAGTTTTAGAGAAAGATTATTCAATGTAAAAGCTTCATACCAAAAAGCACCAAGCTGATAAGCAGTTTTATTTTTATAACTATCCAGATTTTGGAGATTGGACAGAATATTTTCATCAAGGAAGAATGTGCCCTGAAATTCTAAATTCGGGATAAAACTTGTCTGGATATCAAAGTATAAATTGGCATTATCCCGATCCTGCAGCGATACTTCTACAAATTTGTAAAATGCCAGTGGAGAAGCATAACCGAGTTCAAATCCTCTTCCTGAGTAAACGATGTTCTCTCCGATTCCAATATCGAATAAATTCTCAAAAGAAAATTTTAATCTGTTGAATGCCCAGTACTTAGTATATCTTTCATCCATATTATATGAAAAGTCACCAACAGTAGAACCGTGAATCGAAGAAAAATTTACTATGCCATAGTTCAATCCAAACTCAATAAAATCAAGCGGTGGACTATCACCTGACAAAATCAGTTTGCTTCCATAACCATAACCAACGGTTTTATGTTCTCTTCCCAACTGGAAGAAAATATCCATATCATCAACCGGATTTGTATGATACTTTAAATAACCATCGGTGAATTCGTAATTGCCAATATTCTCAGAATCTTCTACCCATTTAAAACTCTGTTTAATTCTTGGTTCAATTAATTCTGCAACTTGCTTGTTTCCAGCAGCACCTCCTTTAATTACGGCCATATTGTAACCAAGATGCTTGAATAGTGTCCCGTGAAATCTGAAACCGATATCAAATAAATGAGCATTATTGACAGATGGCTGGAGCTGCTGACCATAATAATAATGACCAAGCATGTTCAAAAATACGTTAGCATTTTCCCCCGAATAAGCATAAATATATTTCACTTTATTCGTGAAAGTTTCTGATAGGCTTGCAACAAAATTGTGTTCTGGATGGAAAAAGTATGTTGCATCCTTCAGATCAGTCAATTCATAAAATTCAGATTGATGACGGTAAAAAAGTTTTTTTTCTGTATTACTTAACCTTTCAAAATTTTCTTGAACCATCTGGAGATATGCCTTAACCTGAAACCTTGATAGATTAGGAACGTCTTCATTTATATAAGGAATTATTCTTTTGACTTTCATTTCTTTAAGGAAGGTATAAACCGGATGCGTGAGTGGCACGTTTTCTATCTGAGCTATTATTTCTATACCAAATAAAAGAACCACAATGATTATAAATGATATTAATGTTCTCATAGAAATTTCATGTTGATTTTAAAACTGCTATTAAATATAGTAATAGAGCTTTTTAATGAGTAACTGAAAAATCTGATAAGATGCGGGATAATAGAATTGAATAACAATTAACAGATATTGATGGGCAACAAGAACCTTTCTTTTGCTTGAAAATTTTTATAAAAGATTTGGATAACTCCGAACCAGTTTCGATTACTTATTTTCGATCAATAATAATGTTGCCATTACAAACTCAGATTCAGGTAAAAGAAGATTTCTTGCCTGCTGATACTGCATTTGTGCCATACCAGCATAACTATCCGTTTTCACAAATTTGTTCAACTGGTACTCAAGCAGATTTTCATTATCATCAATAATTATATAATCTATAATTTCGGGGTGTTCATCCAACCAAAGCTGAATTTCCCTACCTCTATTGACAGGACGAAGAATTGGTGTATGCCAATCTTCATGCAAATACGGAATAAGTTTACTTTCTTCGAGTTCATTCATCAGACGTTCAGCAATTCCATTACGCCAGGTAGAAGTAATTACTATTTTAAGTAAAAATTCTTCCACCAATCTTTTTATCAGAACTACACAGTACGGGTCAAAGCGGCTGTGTCCTTCTTCCGGTTTGTAGATGTATTTGTAGTAAATTTTTGAATTTAGGACCCCATCAATATCAAGGAAAAGAATTTTATCGCTCATCGTTTAACACTATTTAATGTTGAAAATTTAAAGATTATCTGCACTTGGAATAGACAATACTTTTCCAATTAAGTGCCAGCAAAATGTTGTCGTCGTTAAATTATTTTAAAAGATTTAGTAAAACTTTCCATGCAAGAAGTAAAAAGCGCGATAAGATTTGGTTAATTTGTTGAAGTGAACTTTCTTACTACAAAATCTGTCGTAAAATCTTTGCTAGTAAACAAACAAAAAAGCCGCTAATAAGCGGCTTTAAATTGCGGGGCCGACGAGACTCGAACTCGCGACCTCCTGCGTGACAGGCAAAATTGATAAAAAAATTCCTTTAAATATTTCGTTTATTTGCAGAATTCAAAGGGTGAATGGTCCAGATAGACCTGGTCAGAACCACTTTTTGCTACCAATTTGCTACCTAAATACTATACTAAATTTAAACACGTTTTTATAAAAACTTTTTTCAATTTTATCTTGCAAAAATAATTATTTTACTCATCCACCTCCCACCAAAATTCACTCACCTTCTCTATGAAGAATATTTTCCTTTCAGAAGTCTTCTTAATGTTCCTTATCTTTTGGTGGGTTAGGGTCATTACCAGGGGCAATAGTATCTTTACTACGAATTTTACCATCACGACCTTTAGTAATCAATTCACCACCTCCCTGATTTCTAAGCATTTTTCTTGCAGCATCTTCAGCAACTTTCTGTGATGAATGTAGAGATGATGCCTTACCAGCACTAGTCTTTTTATTTACCCAGTCTCCACCTGTTGTCTTGAAAACGATTCTATCATTCTTTCTGCTCATTTTTTCTCCTTATTATTATATTATTAAATAATATTTAAACCCTTTTTTGTAAATCCGTCCATTACTAAGTGAAGCAATATCGAACTGCATGTTAAAATGATTGCTACATCGACATACTCTCGAGGACTCCGCGGCTGTATGCCCTTAACCTTTCTTTCATTTCTTTTTAACTGAAAATCTTTCCAAGCTTGGACTCCAACAAATCCTACAACACATCCGAAAGTTAGGCTGTGGTAAAAAGCTCTATGATTTGGATGGATAGCAGGTTCAAGAATATCTGGAAGTCTTGATGTGCTTAGACCAATACTTGTTGATAATATAAGTTCACCAAGATCAGCTTGTTCTCTCTTTTGGGAATCATTTTTAATAGCCAGGTAAGTAATTGATCCTATAACTGCACCAGCAGTTTTATGAATATTTCCATTAGGCATAGAGTTCTCCTTTAAGATACCTTTTTGATTTTAGTAATTCTTCCATTTCTTTTTAGTTCAGCAATTTCGTGCTTACCATAAATTTGAACATTAGGATGATCACCCTTCCCGATGACAGAATGATAAAAACAGTTTGGATGACAAATCTTATCATCCTTTTCCAACTTGCCTAATGACATCTGATAAATCTGTGATCCTATATCGGGCACGCCCCCAGGAGAAACAAACAGTGATATAAATTGTAAAACTTCCATTGAAGCTACGTGAGAACTGAATGCAAAGACATTTTCTCCATTATTGATGACACTCTTATCAGTCATTCCTTTTATATACTCCGGATCATCCAAAAAACCTTCGCTTTCAAGTTTTGCATTTTCTGAATTAAATTGTCCCAAACATTCTAAACAGGTTCTATCGTAACCTACCCTATGTGCACGCCAACTTGCACCAAGTAATTTAGTGTTGGAAGAATTTGTTCGGACTGTTATTCCTCCATCAATTACTGGAATCAAATGTGCATAGGATATAAAATTTAATACCTGTCTTGCCCAAGGTCTATCGACACAACTAAATAATACATCACAGTCAAGAGCAGCTTTGTAGCCTTCTTCTTCACAAATACTAAATTCAACCGGATCAACAAAAATATTTGCTACTGGAGAACTGTTCTTGATTGACCTTGCAATTACCTCAATTTTTGCTTTTCCTATATCAGATTTATATGCACCCTGAGTTCGATCTAAATTTTTTGCTTCCACTGAATCAAAATCAATTAAAACAAAATTTGTAATGCCAGTACGGCAAAGAATTTCTGCAACTATACTACCAACACTACCTAAGCCGACAATTCCAATTTTTAATCTTGAAATATCATCTTGCGTTTTTTGACCCCACGATGAAATAGTTCTTATTTGTGTTTGATTACTGCTTTTTGGTTTTAAAAGTCTATCGTTAAAAGTAACCGATAATTTTTCTCCGATAACTCTAACAGAAATACACCATTTTCTATGATAAGTTCTTTTTATTTTTTCATCCTTAAACCAGAATCTTGCACTCCAGGATTCATCATTACCTAATGTCATTCCCAATAGAGGTGTTCCAGTCATTGCAAAAGCCGTTGTCGATATTCTCTTCTCTGCAATTTCGTCGGGGTAACTCACTCTCTGCCATCCGGGGAACGGATGAGAGTGAAGAAAAACGAGTCCTTCTTTTCTTTCCGATGCAATTTTTGCTGAACGGATTAAATAATTAGAGTAGAATTCTGCATTTCCGTGTACACTTCGTTCATTCTCAAAAGGTAAAATTATTTTGGAGATTATTCCTGTGAATCTTTCACTACCGCTACTTGGAACATATGTAGCAAAACAAAGATCTTCCTGTCCATCAAGTCTTATTAGATGCTTACAGAGTTGTTTGTGAATTTTGTCGGTCAGTATTACACTATAATTATTCATGTCTGTAATAAAAGATTTCGAATATGTGCTAAATACACCTTCACTGTCTTCTTTGTTCTATTCCACTCATTAAATGGACGGCTCCAGTGCCGCCAATCGCTACCGAAACTACTAGAGTGAAGTCCTTGTGATGGATTAATCCATCCTTCATCAATCGGTTTAAAGTGGGGACCGTGCGGACAGTTCAATGGGAAATCTTGAAGATTCTCAAATCCAAGCCATACTTGCTTTCCGCGATTCTTACCTGCATCAACATCATAGATGAAACATACTCTGTTTGGTGAAGGCTCCTGGGGTTCGTATCCAAGAGCCTTTAGTTGTTGAATAAAATCAGACGTTGCCATTTTACCTCACGCTACTGGTGTACCCGCTACGATAGGCAGAAATAAACTTATACCCTGGACATATCATTTCAATCGGCTCATTCGGATTATCTTTATAGGAAACATCATTCGGATAAATTTGTGTAAGATAATAATCGGTTGGATTTAAACCTGCTAATTGGAGTATTTCGTTTGCAGTTAAATAAGATTTGTCTGTTGTCTCGGGCTCCCCATCAACTGTATAATGAAAAACCTCAGGCAGTTTAACTGTGAAGTGCTCAAGCCCAGGTTTGGAAAGATCTACCTTTTCATCAGGACTTATTTTTTCAAAATCACATCCCCTGAATTTCTGATACAAAGTAAAACACTCAACTGGTGTCTTTCCAGCTTTGATTAGAATCTCAGAACCGGCTACTATCGGTTCATTAAACTCTAAAATCATTTCATCGACTTTGATTTTATATTTGTGTTTCTTTTCTACTACTTCCGTTTTCATTTTTTGCACCCTATGTTTGTTTAATAAATATGACATTTGTTGCACCAATGATACATAATTAATTTTTGTTTTACAAATGAAATCTTTGTATTTTTTATGCAACACAAAAAAGAGGTTCAAAATGAAGAAGAATTTAAACGTTGATAAGTTGGGTGAAATGATTAAGTCGAAACGGGGTAATAAAGGATTAAGAGAAACTGCTGCTGAAATTGGAGAGGTTAGTGCTTCAACTTTATCTAGAATTGAGCAAGGTAAGCTGCCTGATGTAGAAACATTCCTAAAACTTTGTGATTGGCTTGAGGTTTCACCAGAGAAATTGAAATACTCTCAACCCCCATCCAGTTCAAAAAGTGAAAAAGAAATAATTGCACATTTAAGGGCCGATAAGAATCTAAAACCCGAAACGGCTTCCTCTTTAATTAAAATGATTGAACTTGCATATAGAGTTGATGGGAAAAAACATTGAAAAGAGGGTTTAAAAGTTGGGCCGAGAAAAAGGCAGAAGAATATAGAATTCTACTTGGTAAAAAATATTATCACTCATTATTTGCAAATGAATTAGCTGACCATCTTGGTTTAAAAATAATTACTCCACAGCATATACCTAATTTATCAAAGAAGGATTCTTCTATACTATTAAATCACGATCATAATAGCTGGTCTGCTATTACAATAAAAAATTACTTAGGTGAATATATTATTATTAGTAATCCCTCCCATTCAAAAAAAAGACAAGAAAGTGATTTAATGCACGAAATGGCTCACATTATTTGTGAGCATACTATGGAAAAAATAAAAATTAGAACTGACTTCCCTTTCCCTTTAAGAGATTATAACACTGAACAAGAGGAAGAAGCAAAGTGGTTTGGAGGATGCTTACAGGTCCCGCGGCGTGCTTTGGTACAAATGATTTATAAAGGGTTGGACATTAATGAATTATCTGATCATTTCAGTGCAAGTATAGATATGATAAATTATCGATTAAGGATGACCGGGGTTGAAAAGCAAATTAATTGGCAAAAAACTTAGATTACTCCAGATTGTGGTGTTTTTATTGACATTTATCTATTATTACAATTACTAGCTATACACGTTACAATTACTTATCTGCGCCTTCCTGTTTTTCATTAGTTTGTTTTGATTCAAAAATAGAATAAATTAGCATAATAAACTATAAATTATACTTCATTATAAACTATAAATACTTAAACATAATAAACTATAAATTGAGCAACAGAATAAACTAAAATAAAATGGCAGCACCAAACGAAAAACTAGCTCAATCCCTTGAAGTGCTAAAGCAGTTCCAGGATAAGGATGGAGTGGCAATAATAAAATCTGATGCACTCTCAAGAACCCATAGAGAGCGATTGTTGAAAAATGGTTTCATTAAAGAAGTGATGAAGGGATGGTACATTTCCAATAATCCACAGGAAAGAAAAGGTGAAAGTACTTCTTGGTATTCATCTTTTTGGAAGTTTTGTTCTGTTTACCTGAATGATCGTTTCGAGAAGGATTGGTGCATTTCGCCCGAACAATCAATATTAATACATTGTGAAAACTGGACGATACCAAAGCAGTTGTTAATTCGTTCTTCCAAAGCAAGTAATAATGTTACCAACCTTTTATTTGATACATCACTTGTAGATGCAGCGCTAACTATGCCTGCAGAAAAAGATATTATTGAAAAGAATGGCATTCGTATTTTCTCATTAACTTCTGCCTTGTTGGCGAGTACACCAAATTTCTTTTTACAAAACCCAATAGATGCCCGGACAGCATTAACTGCTGTAAAAGATGCCTCAGAAATTTTGTCACCGCTTCTTGAAGGCGGTAATAGTGTTGTTGCTGGCAGGCTGGCGGGTGCATTCAGAAATATCGGAAGAGACCGCATTGCTGACGAAATTATTAAAACTATGAAAGCAGCCGGCTATGATATACGGGAAAGTGATCCGTTTGAAAACAAGCTTCAATATACTTTCACAAACCGCACAACTTCTCCATATGTAAACAGAATTAAATTAATGTGGCAGCAGATGCGAGAACCTGTGCTAAAATATTTCCCAAAACCTCCGGGAATTCCCACAGATAAAACTTCTTACTTCAAACATATTAATGATAATTATAAAACAGACGCATACCATTCATTATCTATTGAAGGTTACAGGGTAACATCAGAACTGATAGAACGTGTAATGGGTGGTAACTGGAACCCGAACATAAATGAAAAAGATAATGAGCAGAAAAATGCTCTTGCATCACGTGGTTATTTTCTTGCCTTTGAAGCTGTTAAAAAAAGTATAGCAAAAATATTTGAAGGTGAAAATCCCGGAAAAGTAGCAGACGATGATCATGGTGATTGGTATAGAGAGATGTTTAGTCCATCTGTAACAGCAGGATTATTACGCCCATCTGATCTTGCTGGTTACAGGAATTCACAAGTTTTCATTTCCAACTCAAATCATATTCCGATGAGTTGTAATGGTGTCCGGGATGCAATGCCGGTATTATTCGAAATGCTGCAGGAGGAAAAAGAACCGGCAGTTCGGGCAGTACTCGGACATTTCATTTTTGTTTATATTCACCCTTATATAGATGGCAACGGAAGAATTGGAAGATTTCTGATGAATGTAATGCTGGCATCTGGAGGATTCCCCTGGACTGTTATTCCCTTAGAAAGACGAAATGATTATATGAGTGCATTGGAAATAGCTAGTGTTGAACAAAACATTAATGACTTTGCAAAATTTATCGCAAAACTAGTTTCTAGGGAAGATTAGATATTCTTTCTGTCGGAATTAAGTTTGTTAAATCTATTATTATTATTACAATGTTTTAATCGGAAATAAATTTACTCATAGTTATTTAAACCAACTTCAACTCATTTAGATAAATACTTTTTAACTCCATACTAAACTTAATAAATGCATCTAATTGCTTAATCCTTGATTTTAAATTGTTTTCTTTTTCTTTTTTGAGCCTTTCATCTTTACTTTCTTCACTTTCTGATTCTTCACCAAACAAGCGAATTGCAATTGATACTTCCTCGTCTTTTGGTAGCCCTGATGCAGTCTCAAACCATTTAATTATTTCTTTGTCAGTAGCACTTTGTGCAGCGTATTTAAAAATGTATGAAAGCCAAGCTCGCGCTGCCTCGTCAATTACTAAAGCAATATCTAACCATTTTTTGACATCAGCGGCAATCTTTTTTCTCTTATTAGATTTCAATTCTTTATCAATAGGTGGCTCATAATAATATTGTCTTTTATTGTTAGGGTCTATTCTTTCTAATACTCGAAAAATTGCTTCGAAATTTTCAAAAGGCCTATGACCCGATGGAAGATAAGCTCTATGCTTCCAAAGTTTAAGAATTGTTTCAAAACAGTTTCTCTCAGCTTCTAACTTCTTTTTACCTTTAGCTGATTTTGCAATCCTAATTTGTTCAGCTATATAATGAACCATCCATTTAGATAGCGAATCAATATCTGATTTAGAATTAAGTTCTTTAATAAACTTTTCACCTAATTTTATAACTTTTTTTCTCGTCTCTAAGTTTTCCATGCTGCGAGAGGACAAAAAATTTGAAATGTGGTGGTTTATATCTTGTTTCATCATCATCCCTTGAATATTGCTTATATCTATAATATCGTTGAATTTCTACTTTGTAAATTAATTCACAATTGTGAGTTTTACATAAATTTTTTATGAACTCTAAAGATGCACTTATTCTTATTCCTGTCCGACGAGGATCCTCATCAATCCTAAGTTTTTCCGAACTCCAAATCTCACATATAAATTGTGGTTCCTTTTCATCATTTATATACCAAACTCTTTTCTCCGAATCTGATGACAATTTGAATTCCTTAACAATTGAATTATTTATTTGGTAAGGAGGATATCTAATTTCACCGGAATACGGATCGTGTTTATCTAATCCATTGTCAGTAGAATTTCTCATTATCCAATCAGTTAGTTCAAACGGATATAAACTAAAATTACCGTCATCTCCTTCTCTCTCATTATTAGGCAAATAGGCATCATATGGATTTGAAATAGAACTTAGATAATTTAAAAGAGATTGAGCTGTAGCTTTAGGAACTAATGCGGTAATTATAGAAAAGTTTTCTCTTCGTGTATCATCTGCTTCATCCCAATAACCATCAACTCTTAACCAATATTTTCCATTTATATGAGAAAGTATCCCGTCTAGAAAATCGTAATCAGAAATTTCTGAACGCCAGTTTTCAACATTTTTAATATAATGCCAGTTTCTTTTTTCTAAAGGCACTGGATCTCGTCGATCAGATAGCCAATGCCCGTCTCTACGAGTTAAAATGTGCCTATCAAGCCATTCTTCCCACTCATCTTCATACCAATTTTCTCTATGTACTACGGGAATTATTCTTAGCAGTTTACTTGCAACAACAAACATAGAGTGATAAGATATATAAAAGCCGTAATCATCTGTTCTTGGATAACTACCGTGACTATGCATTGTCTCTCTTTCCCTAGCACTAGAACGCCATATATAATTACGCGGATCAGTTTTATAGCTTCCATCTGTTTTTATTCCCCAATCATTAACTACGACTTCAGTTGCAAGTTCTTCTATTTTCTGCCCTGAAATCCCAAAAACTCGTCCCAATGGTTCGAACCAATAGCGATCAAAATCATATCCAAAATAAAAATTAACTTTTTTATCAGCTATCTTTCTATTAGGCCATATTCCATCAAGACTTTCTTGATATTTCATTTTTCTTCTAGGAAGTTGACTTATACATACGGAACCCAATTTCAGCACTTCCTCATCATTATAAGTATTAGGAAAACTTTTTTCTATGTTAATTGCAATTTCAGCAGAAAATTTTTGAATAAGTATATGAGGTATGGAGTTTAATGCATAGTAAGAAAAAATATCATAGTATTCTCTTAACAATTCCGGTTTATAAATAGAGATTCGAGCTAATGATATTAATAAATACAGACGTGCATGAAGATTGTAGAAAGGAAATTTTTTACTCCCAAAAGCATCTACTTTATCTTCTTTCATCCAACTAATTAGTGATTCTATTTCCGATTTGCATCCGATGTCTGCAAGCCTCCTTATACAGTGTGCTGCCTGCCAACGAATTTCAGAACGAGGAGATCCTAATGCTGCCCATATAAAACCCGTAAGAGCAACACTTACGTTTTTGGGAGGAGATAACCATTTGGACCAATTTCCATCAGCATATTCTTTATCAATATGCATTTCAATTCTTGTTAATCCAAAATCGAGTAGTTCGATTGCTTCTTGTGCGGTAATTTTATAAGCTACTAGCTCAGTAAATCCAAAAAATGTTTCTGCATCATTGAGATCATTTTCATTACATAATCCTTCAAGAATTCCCTCCTGAATTATAGGTATTACATCTTCTTTTTCAGAAATAGTTTCTAAAAAATATTTTAAGGTATAACGATTGGTTAATTCAGTAGGAAAACGTTGACCAATTGATTTTAAAATATTCTCCCAGTTGTATTTTACACTTGCCTTTTGCTTCCAATATTTTGGCATTAATGAAAAGGCATATTTAAGTTCATACAAATTAATGTTTTCAGTATATATCAGAGCCTTTAAAAATTTTAGAACAGCATTATCTGCTGTTCTCTTAAACAATTCTTCCCAAAATGTATTTGAAATATGATGTTCTTGTGAATTAGAATTAAGACGAGTTATGGCCTGATCAATCCCATAACTTGATGCAAGATCTAAACCACTAAATATTTTTTCCCAATCATATTTTTCTTGTTTAGTTATTTGGTTATAGCTAAAACTTTCTTTTTTGTCTTTGTCAAATAAAAAGTGTCTTACCTCCTCCTTTTTATCCGAATAAAATAAAAGAACCTTATCTAGCTCTTTAGACCCGAGTGAAAATTTATGAGCAATGTCTTTCATCGTTTTCCAGGTTTCTTCATTTGTTTCTTTAAGTCGGAGATCGTGAATAGCTTGATCAAACAAATATTGACGTTTATTTTGTTCATTTTCTTTTTCAATACAGAGTGATAGAAATTCATCAAGCATAAATCCGTCCAGAAATGCTGAAAGAGACCAGGCAGATGAAGAAGGTATACTTTTATTTGATACAATTTCACAGGCTAAGGCGAAAAGCTGTTCTTTAAACCATCCGACATCTCTATCTCTCCATCTACTTAAAGCAGCTAAAGCTGAACTTGGTGATAATCTTGTACAAATTCTAATCGCCTCATTTCTATTCCAATGTTTTTCTTCTACATAATCACCAACTAATTCAGCACTTCGAATAAATCTATACGTCAGTTCTGGAGTTACGTCATTTCCCTGTGCACTTCTATTTGCAAGCGTAACAATTGCTTGCCAGCGTTGTACTATTTCATCACCAAATTTTGATACGGCTTCAATTGCATTATTAAAATATGTAGCGGCATCTTCTCTGCTTACGGGAAGTACAGACCGTGCCAGATCAACATACCAATCTGCTTTTGTTTCAGGAGCTTCATCGGTTGTTGAAGAAATTAGTTCATAAGCTGACTGTTCTATTTGCATCCTGATTTCTGAAAGATGGTCTAAACGAAAGGAACAACGCGTTGCTTTTATTAGGTCCTTAATCCAAATTTTATTTTCTGATTTGAGCTTTCTATTAAAAAATTCTTCTATGAGAATATTGCCGCTACTATGCATTAACGATAAAATTTCATAAAGTAATTTTGATATTTCATAAGGAATATTATCATTTTCTCCCCACCTGTGTGTTAACGAACTTCTTGATTTTTGCTCTGAATTTTCTATTTCTTTATTGAAATCAATTGTTCTGTTAGTAAGCATCTTTGCTCGTAGTATATACCATGGTAACAATCCACCAATTACTTCATTAAACTCTCTAACTTCATTTTCATTTTTATACTTATTCTTCTTTTTATCTTTTAGAAATTCCTTTGGAAGTAAATCTTCTAAATTAAGGTCGCTTGAATTAAGTACAGATTTCAGTGCAACAGCACGTAAATAAGGATCACGTTCATTCATTTGAAATCTTTCATAAATCCAACGAGGTGCTCTTGGGGCAAAATAAAAACGGATCACTTTCAAGATCTTTGCCTTTGAAAGATTGTTAGCAGCGCACATCTCTATGAAAGAGATTATAGCAGAATAAGTTGTATCATTATATGAAGAACCAAGCTTTAGAATTTTAGCTTGTTTATTACAAAGTAGATTCAAACAATTTTTTAAAGCGGTTGCGTTTATAAATCTTCCTACTTCTAAAAGTTCACGAGATATGGCAATCATCAGATATGGGTTGGTAGACCCAGCATTAGCTATCTTCTGAATCTCATTAAATTTGCCGCCATCAACGAGCCTTCTAATAAACTCTGATGAAATACGATAGACTACTTCTGGAGGACGCCAGCTTTGAATGAAATTGACGACTTCTTCACTTCCAAATAAATTGAAATGTGCAAATATTAATTCAACAATTTCTTCATCTCTTAATTTTTCATTAAGATTATCATTTTTATTTTGCTTACGTTCTTCAAAATATATATGAAGCCAATTTTCAGCTGATCTTAAATATCCTCTTGCTTCACCTTTGAAATCATTAACCGAAGATAACAATGCAGCGGAATAAACATTTTCTGAACCATTCCAATTACCCTTTAATATCCTTCTAAAAGCTAATTCTTGAACTTTCTGATCGCTTTGCAGAGGTGCTATTAAATCAACATTTTTCATAAACAGATCAAGTTGTCGCTTATCTCCAGCTACTTCTTCCCCAGCGCGTAGAGCTAGCTTTGCAGCATCGGCAAAACGGTTTAATCTGAGTGAAGCTTTAAACGCAAATTGGAGACGATAAACTCGAACATTACGTTCATCGATAGGGCTGTTTACTGGAAGTAATTCATCTGAAATTGCGAGTTTTATCAATTCATCATACATTCCTGCTCGCAAAAATAGAGCGGGTAATGTCTCAGCTACATATGTGTATGTATTGGCAAGTGACTTCAAGCAAGATATATATGATGTTATTTGTTCCGCAGTTGCTGAAAACTTTTGCCTAAACCAGGTTTCCGTTGGTTCATCTCTAAATTGAACTGAATTATCTGTAATCCAAAGTGGCCTACCTAAATCAAAAACAAAACTTCTTACTAGTCCTTCATTTACACCAGCAGCTGTGGCAAGAATATTAATAGGTATAAATGGTGGTAACGTTACAAGCCCTGTACAAATTGCATCAATACTATTCTGATAATTATTTGGTAATTTTTCTTTAACAAAGGATATAGCTGAATCAAGTTGTTTTTCTATCTGTCTCTCAATTGTGGTACCTGATGGACCCAAGCTCACCAATACTTCTTCAATGTTTTGATAACCAAAATTCAATGCGTTTGCTTGCACTCGTGGATTGCCATTATTTGTCAAACGATGAAATTCTAATCCATCTTGTTCAGATGCATTCGGGAAATAATTTCTAAGATGTGTTAGTGTTTCAATATCCGAAAAGGGTTTTAGTTCTAGTTGTAGAATTGTATGGGATGGCTGTAATAAATTTATTCGTTCAGTTCTGCATAACTCAACAAGCCTACATCCATTCGGCAGTTGTTCTTTCAATAAATCTCTAGCAAAACAATGATCTTTATTAATTTCTGCAGCCATTTCCGCATTGTCTGCTGCATCAATTAAAATTACTAGCACCGCCTTTTCATTTCGTTTTCTTAATGATCTAACTGCAGTTTCAATTCTAGATAAGAAGCTTCTCAAAATCTCATCATCTTTGGTGTAAGATTTTGCAATAAGTGGGTTACATAATCCTTTCATTGCAAGTTCATTTGCAATTTGAATAAGAGCATCGCAATGACGATGCCTGAATTTGCTTCTATTTAAATAACTACCTCGACCAAAGCAATCATAGATTATTCCTAGTGAACCATTTGGTAAAGATTGAGTGATCTGGTATGCAAAAATAGATTTTCCAACACCACCAGCAGCATGAATTATTATAGAAGTTGAAGTATTTAAAATATTAGCTAAGTATTCCTGATGCTGTTTCCGAAGAATCGGAGTATCAATTTTTTCTAACTCGTATGGAGCAGGGTATAAATCTCGTTCAGATGTAACCTCAAAACGAAGGAGAATATCCTCTCGAGTAATTTTTCCATTTGAATTGGGTAAAGCTTTTTCCTGTATTAGATTTATCACATTATTGATTTGCGGATTATCAACTGTGCCTGCTACAAATTGTGATATTTCAGATTGGAGCTCAAAGTGTTGTGAATTATAATCACCCTCGCCATCAACAAACTTAATCAAACTGCAAAATTCTTCAAGATCATTTCCATTTAAGTTTGCGTATTTCTCAAGAGTACTTATGAAACGAGCATTCACGGTTTGATTAAGGGCAACAGAAGTAATGTTTTTCTTCAGAATTTCAGAAATCGGCCTGTTTGTTACAATCGAGAAAGTTACTACATAATTCTTTTGCAGTTTGTTTTTTTTAGAAGATATCTCAGAATATCTCTTAGCAAATCCTTCAAATGTAACTTTCAAATCACTTAAGTTGAACGGTTTCTTTTTCCTTACAGTAGTATATTTTAGTTGGATATATTCTATTTTTTGGGTATTTGATTCAGGTACAAAGGAATATTCAGCAACATCAATTACACATTCACCAGCCAACTTGTTCTCATTAGAGCCCTCAATTACAATCGATTGTATAGGAGATTTTGGATAAATCATTCTAAGACAACGGCGAGCTGCCCAACGATAATGGAAAGCATCACCTGCTTTAGAATATCTTACAAGTTTATTTTTCATATATAAAATTGAGATCTAGAGAAAATGCTTTTTCCAACAATGATCAAACCCCCTCACCCCACCACTTTCTTCACCAACTTATCTATCTCCTTCATCTCCTCGACAAGGTGTTTTTTTACGTCGAGACGGAGTTTGCCGAGACGCGTGGCGGTTAGTTCTTTTTGCGGTGGATTGTCCTGTAAATATTTTGCTGCTTTTTTGTGTGCTCGCTCGCTTAGATATGCAAGCTTTTGATGCACTTCGTTTGTTTCATCAAAGCGTGGGAAGTATATGTCGAGAATCTTTTTGTGCACATCCCTTGCACCAAATAAACCTCGTGACTGAAAATCTTTCATTAATTCGTTTGGAATTTTTGAGTTCAGTATTGCTGACAAATAAAATGCCTCAGATAAATTATCTGTATAGAAACAATAAGTTTTATTCTCAACAAAAAATGTAAAATCATAATCGTCTCTTTCGATTACCAGTGAATTAGCATCTTTTGCAGATGAATTGTACAAGACTAAATAAGGTGCAACAAGATTTTGGTCAGTTAATTTATTCTGCCAGTTCAAATAATCTTCACTTGAAATATTCCTGTTCTTTTCAGTTCTCAGAAGTTGCCAGGTATTCTCAACATTACTAAACCACTTCGAAGCATTCAAATTTCCCCCTTGCATCAATTCATTCGCAGAATGCAACTCTATTTCTATCCTTCCCACATTATTCTTCTCTATTAAAATCGGAAGAACAACCAGATCAGGTTTATATAAAGCAAAAGGCAAAATACTTTTTGCAAGTGCAGTTCTAAAAATGAATCTGCTTTCAACCTTACCCGAAAATGTTAAGCCTTTCCAAGGTTTTTTCGAATCTGCATCAATTGTCGTTGTTGTCTTTATATTAATTATTCTCCCTTCAAAATCTTCGGGCAGCTCCTGAGTAATATCAACAAAATAAAATACTCGTGGATAAATTGTAGCTCCATTTTTGAACAAATTCTTATACGGATTTTCACTTTGTTGCTTTTTACTTTTTCTTATTGAGAATGCAGAAGCTTTTCCCTGTTTAACATAATACCATTTAACCGGTTCTTCTGCAATCATTTCTTTAGCAGTTATTAGGTTACAGTTATGTTCAGTTAGTTTCCCGCTAAATACATTTCCTTGTAAACTGGAGAAAGGAACTTTATTCTTTTCATATCTCTCAGCAAAGAAAACAGAGCTTGGAATTCTGAACAATGGAGAAACATCTTTCAAATCCCAAATTTGTTTAAGCTTAAAACCAATAGCTTTCCCACTTCTTGTGTTATCGTGGTGATCTGCACTAAAGAAACTTCTCGGCAGAACAAAAGCAATCTGTCCTTTGTCATTCAAAAAATAGCTGCTGCAGTAGGCTAAAAATATAGCAGCAATTTCAAGATGAGGAAAGTTTGCAACTTTAACCGGCTTCACTTCATATTTATCAGCCAGTGCGTTGAGTATGTTTTGATAATCTTCATTCCTTATCGAGCTGTAAGTAAACCAGGGCGGATTGCCGATAACATAATCAAACTTACCGGCAAGGAAATAAGGTTTGTAAAGGTTCTGCACAATAAACTTCCAGATGCTGTCTCTTCCTTTTTCTTTTACAGATTTAAGTCCTGAATATATTTTATAGAAGCTTTCAATTACCTGCTTGTTAGCGCCAGATTTATTTCCGTTTTTTGCGAAATGCTTTCTGAAAATGTTCTCAAATACTTCCTCAGTCTCTTTCTTTTTCCCCATAGTCTGCTCGGCAAGATCATCACAAATTCCTAGCGCCTCATCAAACAGTTTAACATCTTCAAGTATTTGCGTGGTTAAGTGATACTTTTCTTTGTCAATGTTCAGAAGAAACTCATTGCCGAAAAGGTTCTGCACTCCTTCGGGTGCAAGAAGTGTGTTTGCAAGAATTATGTTTAAGTAAACAGGTTTCTTTGCATTTATAATTTCTTTTCCGAGAGCAAGAAGTAAAGTCGTTTTGGCTATCTGCACACTAAGCGGATGGATATCTATTCCATAAATCTGCTCGTTCAATTCTTCAACTGTTCCTCCGGGATTAAGCTCTTTAATTCTGTGAATAGCTACTCTTAGAAACGAACCACTTCCACAGGCAGGATCGAGAATTTTGTCAGTCTTTTTAAATTCAAATTCTTTTACAATTCTTTCACAAAGCCAGTCAGGAGTGTAATACTCACCGAGAGAGTGTCTTGTATCAATGTCAATTAGTTCCTGGTAAACACCCTTCAGTACATCTTCATCAACATTATCAAAATCGAAGTTTGAAATTTCCTGTGCAATCAGTCTGAATACTTTTTTTAAGTTGTTAAAGCTTCGGTCGGTATTAATCCAGTGGAAGAAATCGTTATCAACAAAATTTCTGATATTATACCTATTGAAGATTGAACCGTCGAGAATTCCTTTCAGTTCAGAGTCGTCGATGTATTCGTCATTTGAAACAACACTATACGCAAGCATCTTTGAAAAAACGCTAAGATAAGTATGAATGAGAAAAACACTATCTCTTACATCAAATGAACCGTATGCAATGCTTAAGAATTTTTCCCATTGATCATAAGAGACCTGGACTTCTCCAAACTTTTTAGCTTCTTTAAACCACTTCTGCAGCTCACGGAACGATTCAATAAATATATGGCTCTGATAACCGAATGCTTCTTCAATTCTTTTAAGGGTTGCGCGCTGTTTCTCTTCTTTGAAAAGAAATCGATCAATCCAATAATAGAACTCATCAGCATTTCTTTCAGTGAGGATAAACGATGCACTTTTTATTTGATTGAGAATGAGTTCGTGTTCCTGCAAAGTTTCAATTTTGTCAAGGCAGGAGACATCAGAGCAAAAACGTTCCAATTAATAAAATCCGAAGCTATCAGAGTAAAGTTATAACCTTCACCGGAACGTAATTGTCCAAGCAGATACCCACTAAGCTGTTCTGTAGCGTGGTCGAATGTAACTTTTAGATCATTTTCAAATTCAATTAATATGTGATTGTAAAGAGTATCTGCACTTCCTTTGTGGATTTTGTCTTTGCGGGGTATGTTCAGGATAGTTTTTTCTGCACCCAAAGTAATCTTATCAATCAGTTTTAATAATTCTTTTTCGTTTGCATAAAGTCTATTTAGTAAGTCTTTGAACGCTTCTTTTTTGGTGGACTCTTTATTAGCCTTTTTAACTTTCTGCAGGTATTCTTGAATTAATTCTGTTTTTAGATCAGCCATAGATTATTTATTGAAGTGTATCACATTTAAATATTTCACTGTAAAAATAAGGAATACTCCCGTTTAAGTGAATAGGAATTAATTACAAAAGGAGAATTGATAAAATTGGGTATAAGAAGGATAGTATTAACAATTAATTGGAGTTACTATGTCTTCTTTCACCATTGGTTGCGACCCAGAGCTCATCTGCCGTCGCAACGGTCAGTTTGTTCCCGCTCATAATTACTTCAAATCTCAGTCTTCATTTGGGCTCGACGGTTGCGAAAGCACGGCAGAGTTGCGCCCCGGTTTTTCAGAATCACCCGTTGATCTGACTTCAAAGATCTATCAGATTCTAGATTACGGTCACGAGAAAGCGCCGGAACTTGAGTTCTATGCCGGACATTTCCAGGATAGTTATGCTATCGGAGGTCATACTCATTTTGCAATTGAATCAACCACTCAGATTATTGAAGCACTTGATTGTGTTCTCGGAAGTCTCTCTAACTGCATCGATGATAAAATTCAAAGACAAAAAAGAGAACGGAGTGGTTATGGTAAACGAGGTTCATATCGAAAGAAACAATATGGATTCGAATACCGGACTCCGGGTAGTTTTCTGCTCTCCCCTTCTGTTACTCTTGTTCATCTTACTCTTGCTAAGCTTGCAGTAATCGGAGTGCTTGAGGATAAAATAAATTTCGTTGAACTTAAGAACGGTCATCACAGCTGCACATTTCTTAAACAGCTCAAACATAATCTTCATACAATACCATCTGATTGTGAAGAAGGTCTTAAAGAGCTTGATACTCTACTTGGTAAAAAGTTGAACTGGAACGTCGATATTTTACCTGGATGGGGCTTAAGGAGGGTAGCTTAAATATGCACTGCACAAATTGTGATGAACCAATAAATGATTATACTATCAGGTGGGCAAATGATCTGCCCTTCTGTGAGGAGTGCTGGGATGAGCTTTACAATTACTGCTCGAGATGTGACAGCGTTATCTTAAGAGAAGCTACACAATACGATTGCAACGGAGATCCACTCTGCTGCGATTGTTATGACGATAATTATGATGATGACTGTCCCGACAATCCACCTGTGTCTGAATCAGATCGTGAGCTTGTAGTTAAACTTTCAAGATGCTGGCTTCAGGGTAAAGTAGAAACCAGAAGACCAATCTATATCAATGAGAAGGATCTTCTTCTCAAAACCATTAAAGATAAAGTCGGACTAGTTGATAATCCGATATATCTCTTTGGTCTTGTGGATAGAGATGAATACCAGATATCAGCTAGTTCTGATCTGTTTGAATCGATCCAGCAGTATATATTAATTAATAATATATTAGCCACGGTAGTTTCAACGCCAGGATGCAATCGTCTGGGTATTAGTCTCTCACTTCGCAAGAATAATCAACAACAGATTGTTGAACTGATCAAATCAATTACAACTGTTAAAGAAACAGTTCCAGCCTAACCAATAACAAAAACGGAGTTTTAATATGTGTGGAATAATGGGATTTTATTCCTTCGGGAATACTCTGCCCGATAGAGAAAAAATAACAACAATGTTTTCATTACTTGAATCCCGCGGCAGAGATGCTTGCGGGTTTGCTTTTATTGAGGACAATAATCTCATAGTTCATAAGAAGCCGATAAAATCATCAGAACTTATTAAAGAAGCGGATTGGAAAAGCCTCACTCTTCCAAAAGTGATGATTCTTCATACAAGAATGAAAACACAAGGAAGTGAGAAGAATAACGCTAACAATCACCCGCTGTTTTCAAAGAACGGAATTGCAATAGTTCACAACGGAATAATTTATAACGACAAGGAGATAATCGGCAAAAAACAGAGGGACGGAGAAGTTGATAGTGAATCCATTCTTCATTTGCTTACTGCAAAAACAAAAAGTGACAGATTAAAAAGATTATTTGACAGAATTGAAGGTTCATTTGCTGTTGCTGTCATTGACAGGAATGATCCTGAAAAACTGATTCTGATAAAGAAAGATAATCCGATTGATCTGTATTACGATTTCAGGAGTGATATCCTCTACTTCTGCAGTGAACGAGAAATAATGCAGCAGTCACTGAACATCGAATCAGTTACTCAAAGAGGATTTAATCTTGGAGAAAAGGACTTCCATTTTTATGAGATGCAGAACAATTATGCACTCATCATAAACAAAGACGGAGTTGAATCCTACCAGAAATACTATCCAGCAAAAAGCAGATGGTTTGACCGAAGATATAATTACCCGATAAAATCTGATTTTGATGAGATGTTGATTGAATGTCCCTGGTGTTTCTGTCAGACCACATATTATGACGGAAAGTTGTTCAACAAATGTGAAGTCTGCGGTATGGGGATAAATGAGGAGGACTTATATGTGTTATAGTCCAAAGATTCAACCTGAACTCGTCAGAAAACTTTACCTGCTTAAGCATTCGAGTAAACCAAAGACACCAATGACAAAATTAGTTAACGAAGCAATAGAAGAATATCTGGAAAGGAAAGAAAATGGAAAGCAAGAAAATGATACGAATAGCAATGAGACTAACAGAATCAATAATTGAAATCCTGAAGGAAGAATTCGGAGACGATAAGAAAGGAAGAAGAAAAAATGCGCAGAGGAAGAAATCGCTGGTTAAAAAAAGCAGCTAAGACTGCAGGTAAAATCGCAATTGAAATAGTAATTATAATCATCACCAGAAGATGGAAAGGAGGATTGCCTTGGAAGTAAACTTCATTGATGAAATGCTGATGGAGATTGAAGCAGCCGAGGAAAAGCAGACTGAAGCAGGTTATGATCTGATGCTTCTGGCTATAAAAAAATACCAGTCAGATATCTCTCACAATTTTGAAGAGAGTGAAAAAGAGATCGCAATGATAAGAAATTTCATTATCCGGAAGAATGCCCAGATTCAGGAAAGAATCAACTGGCTTGAGAAAAAACTGGAAGCATATATTCGTGAGCGAGGAGATAAAACTATCTCCCTTGCCAATGGAACGCTCAGGATGCATAAGAAACCTGATCGTATCGAAGTAGAAGACTTGGGACTGTTTCTAAAGAAAGCCAGACCTGAAATGCTGACAGTTATTCCGGAGCAGGTAAAGCCAAATCTCTTAGCAATAAAAAGTCATATCAAGACTAGGTCTACTCCACCGGGAGTTAAAGTAATAGAGGGTCAGATTGAATTTAGCTATTCATTAAATAAAGAGGAAGAAAATGCCGGAAAAGAAACCGAAACTGGAGCTCGAATTAAACAAGCCAGTTAGAATCGAATTGATGAACGAAAATTGTCTACAAGGAACATCACATTACGGAGAATACTATCTTTACTCTGTTCGCAATGGGAATGGTCAGGAATATAGCTTCTTCCCTGATAAGGAAGTTCACGAAAAGATCAAAGATCTCAGACGAGGTGATAAAGTGGAGATCTGTAAGCGTGCTGAACAGAAAGGAACAAAGATCGTCACAAGCTATGAAGTAAAAGTCTTGTCCAACCATTCAGCTTCATCAAGTCCTACTCAGTCAAGTAAAGATAATTACTTCGAGACAATGTTGACCTCTTACCAGGACGCTCAGAAAATACAGGAAGAGCTGAATGGGATGGTCGATGTAAATCGGATCGCAATAACTCTTTTCATTGCGAGAAGCAAGATCTCACCTAACGGATACAATTAGGAGAGGCAAATATGCCAGAAGAAATATATGTGTTCATTGAAGATGGCAGGATTACAGAGCTCAAGACTGAAGCTAAGAATATCAAAGTAATCATTATCAATCTGGATAAAAGGAAGAAAGGCGAAGAGCCTGTCATTGAGTTCTATGAAACAGAGCTAAAAAAAAGAGAGTTCTCACTAAACTGAAAGATTCGTTCAGAATATTCAATCGATAATGCCAGGCAATTAGTCTGGCATTTTTATTTAATAAACAAAGGAGATGTAATGAAATATTTATTTTCATTAGTGCTTATACTATTGATTAGCTGTAGTTCAACAAATAATATCAGCTGGAATGAAGAGAATGGATATGTTATTATTCAGCTTACTGAAATAAACCCGCTAGTTGAAACTTATTACGCAGAGATTACACTTGAGTTAGGTAGAAGGATAGCAGTTGAGCTTGGATTACCTGATAAGAATGGAACGTTTCGATTAAAGAATAACTTCGGAAGGTTCACTGATATCAAGTTGTATTCAAATCTTGATCTTGAATAGGGAGGGAAATCCCTCCTTTAGCTTGAATATTTTTTAATAAAAAAATTTGATTTAAGAATCGATTGCATTTTGAATTTGCACCTAAAAAATACTTGACTGTTATTCCATTAAAGTAAATATAAAATTGTACCACACTTTATTTGAGATATAAAACGGTCTATTTAAGCAATACCATTTTCTTAGAATCAACAAAACCACCAGCTTTTAGAGTATAGAAGTAAACGCCGCTTGGTAGTTCTGATCCATCAAACTGAACATTATAATTTCCGGGTAGTTTTTCACCATTTACAAGTGTTTTTACTTCTCCGCCTATAACATCATATACAATGAAACTGACATTCGAAGCACTGGGCACAGAATAATTTATTGTTGTTACAGGATTAAAAGGATTGGGATAGTTTTGACTAAGTTGGTATTCAGTTGGGAAAATATAATTTGAATGATAATCAATTCCCGTTACAAAATCCGTTTTGTAAATACCGCTTGCTGAACCTGTATATATGAAATTATTATCAGTTGAAATATTTCTAATGGTGCTGGAATAGTTTATTGGCTGAATCACAGGTAAATTTTCTGAACCAGGAATTAATCTCCAGAATAGAAGTTCATTATCAGAATAAAATAATCCTTCATCCGTCAAAGCATAAAGCACAGATGTTTTTTCATCCTGATAAAAAGACATAAATACTGCATTTGATGTAAACTCACCTCCCATATCATACCATGTGATACCACCATCATTTGAATACTTTATATGTTGATAACCAAATAGATAAATTCGGTCAGGTATAACAATGTCAACAAATACTAATGATACTTGCGGTCCCGATAAGTTTTGCCATGTATTACCTCTGTCCGTACTGCGTCTAAAAAATTCTCCTGCTGAAGCTCCACTAATGTAAAGAGTATTAGGATTTATTTTATCTAAAGCAAAAGTCATTACTATTCCGAATTCTTGTTCGCCGGGACAGCATTTGTATTCCCAATAATTTCCAGCATCTGTTGTTTTATAGAACAATTCAATGGTTTCCCATTCATGACCACGGGTATGAGTTATTACATAATATTCGTTTGGGTCTATAGGCGAAATAATAAAATCTGTAATAGGTGCATCTCCCGGAGTCCCAATTGAATCCCAGCTTAAACCATTATTCGTTGTTCTAAATAAATATCCTGTTTGATAATATGGTTTTAAAATGAAAATTTTTGAACTGTTATTTTTATCTATTGAAAATAAAGTTACAGTCTTATTGCCCAATGAACTATCAAGTTTTTCCCAAGTTTGACTTTGATCAATTGACTTATATAATCCTGAATTATCGTTAATTGAAAGATCGCGTGTACCTGCCCAGATAGTATCCCCTCTTACTTCTAATCCGTAAATAATCATTGAATCCAAACCGACAAACTCCCATTCCTGGGATTTGGTTGGGGTTGCAATTATAAATAGCAGCAAGCTAAAAGAAATTATTTTTGTTTTCATCTTATAATAGCAATTTATGTTTGCACTTGTTTTCAACTTAACAATTATTAATAAAATTACAAATGGAAAAATTGTGAGAGATAAAGGTCTTTTTATAAAATAATTTAATTTGTACTTCTTCAATAAACAAAATTAGAACTAGTAGACAGCAATATTGAAATTGAATAATAAAATGTTACGCAGATATATTACTCATTTATTACCGACTTAACTGAGGAATATGACTTTTCTTAAATTCAAAAGATCAACAATCTCTGTCTGAAGTTTTCTAATTGTCATACGCCCGATCATTGGTTCCTTAATAAGTTCGTTATAATCAACATTGAGTAAATCAAGTATGCATTTTATTTTTTTCTTTTTTCAAAATGCTTGTTTAATAAATTTAGGTAGTTTAATGTAAGATATATCCTGGCTAGCCAGATTAAAATATATTTGTGTTGTTGCGAAATTATCTCTAAGTAATGGGAAGTATTTCCCCACAAAACAGTCTGTATCCGTAAATGTAGTTAAAAACTCTTTTGGTTCTGTTGCTACTAAGCAATCTTTTATCTTCTTTAGATTTTCAAGTATTATTATTCTCGATTTTACTATAGTTCTCTCTCCAATATTCCTATTTCTTAAAATCGAATTGGTTGCTGTATTTAATAACTCTTCGAGTGTAAAAATGTTCTGTTTGTTAGCATAGAATTTTAATTTTAATGGCAAATCAATTGTTCTAAGATATATTTGTCTTAAATGCTGATTATTAATATTGCGAGTATTATACGTACTGAAAAATTTTGATTCTGTTACAAGCTTAACAATATCTTCAAAATTATTATTTTTGGTTGCTTTCATAATTAGTTGCAATTATTTAAAGTATCCTGAATCTTCCATCTAAGAAATCATTTGGATTATTCGGATCAAAGTATCCTTCTTCTTTATCAGCATAAGCAGCTGGATTATTATCAAAGACTTTTTTGCAGGTTATACAGCAGAAATAGTATTTCTCGTTTTTATAGATACTCATACCTTTTGCATCATTTATATTGATTCTCTCCCCACAAACAGGATCTCTTTCCCATTCAACTTTACTAGGATTTTTCTCACCCTTTTTGTTTGCTGGAATGCCATCAATATACTTATCCATATTTTTATCGAACTCCTCTTTACAAGTCTCACAACAGAAATAATATTTCTCACCATTTACATCACTAACCTTACATCCTTCAGTAGTTATTAAATACATCCCACAAACAACATCACGTATAAAATTTTCCTGATTCATTTTATCATCACCTTCCAGGGAAATACTCAGTAAAAGGGAATTTATTGCACAATCAATTTCCCTTTTACCATTCCCATTCCACATTGAAATCCATATTCACCCGGTTTATCAATTTTCAATTCGACCGGAATTGTTTTAAATGGTGTAAGAGTTGCTTTTTTATTAAAATCAGAGAAAACAACCTCTTCTGTACAGGCGGCTGTTTCTTCTCTTATAAAATTTAATTTTATTGGTTTGCCCGATTCAAAAATCAAAACATCCGGCATATAGCCGCCTTTTACTTTTATTATAGCTTCCTGAATCCCGCCTTCTGCAGTCTGAATTTTTACTGCTTTCTTTTCTGAAAACCAGAAATACCAGGCAACCCACGTTGATAAAGTAAGTCCACCTATAATTACTAATATTTGATCGAGTGCCATTTTATAATTTCCTTTCTCGCTATACTTTCGCTTTAAATCTTCTTAACCTATTTGCATTGCTTACAACCGTAACTGAGCTAAATGCCATCGCTGCTGCGGCAATAAGTGGGGAAAGCAATAATCCGAAAAATGGATACAGCAATCCGGCGGCAATTGGCAATCCGAGTCCGTTGTAAAAGAATGCGCCGAATAAATTTTCTTTTATATTTTTCATAGTTGCTTTTGAAAGCTGAATAGCCAGAACAACTCCTTTAAGACTTCCTTTAATTAAAGTGATATCAGAAGCTTCAATTGCCACATCAGTTCCGGTTCCTATAGCCAAACCAATATCTGCCTGAGCTAAAGCTGGTGCATCGTTTATTCCATCGCCAACCATTGCAACTTTCTTCCCTTCATTTTGAAGTTTCTGCACGTTGAAGGCTTTATCTTCAGGAAGAACTTCCGCAAGAACTCTATCAATACCTACTTGCTTTCCAATTGCATTTGCAGTTCTGCTGTTGTCACCGGTAATCATTACTACTTCCAAACCAAGCTTTTTAAGCTGTGTAATTGCTTCTTTTGAATCCGGTTTAATAATATCTGCAACAGCAATTATACCGGCAGCTTTATTATCAATTGAAACAAACATCGGTGTTTTTCCTTCATCGGCAAGCTTACGGCTCTTTTCTTCCAAGCCATTAAGTTGTATAGAAAATTTGTTCATCATTTTAAGATTTCCAAGGAGGACTTTTCTTCCATTAACATTTGCTTCAACACCGTGGCCTGGAACTGCGTTAAATTCTTTCGGATCATTAAGGGTTAGATTTTTATCCTCAGCACCTCTTACAATGGCTTCTGCCAATGGATGTTCTGAAGATCTCTCAACGCTTGCACTAAGTGCTAACACCTCATCTTCCTTAAATCCGTTTGAAGTAATCACATCAGTTAGAGAAGGTTTTCCTTCGGTTATAGTTCCTGTTTTGTCTAAAACTATTGAGTCTAATTTTTGTGCAGTTTCCAAAGCTTCACCACTTCTGATTAAAATTCCGTTTTCAGCACCTTTGCCAACACCAACCATTAAAGAAATCGGTGTTGCCAAACCAAGTGCACACGGGCAGGCAATTACAAGAACAGTCACAAAAACAATCAAAGCATAAATTAATTGAGGAACAGGGCCAAATACATACCAGATAACAAATGAAAGAATTGCAAGAATAATTACTGTCGGAACAAAATACCCGGAAACATTATCTACCACTCTCTGTATCGGTGCTTTTGAACTTTGAGCTTGTTCGACCATCTGAATAATTTGAGCAAGAGCAGTATCTTTTCCAACTTTTGTTGCTTTAAACTTGAATGAACCGGTTTTGTTTATAGATGCACCAATTACTTCATCACCTGTGCGTTTTTCAACAGGGATAGATTCGCCTGTTAACATTGATTCATCTACAGAAGAGGAACCGTCAATAATGACTCCATCCACTGGAATCTTTTCGCCGGGTCTTACAATTATTATATCATCGAGCACTACTTCTTCAATAGGAATATCAGTTTCCCTTCCATTTCTTTGAACACGTGCAGTCTTTGCCTGCAATCCTATTAGTTTTTTAATTGCCTCCGAGCTTCTTCCTTTTGCTTTTATTTCCAAAGCCATTCCTAATACAACCAATGCCGTTACAACAGCAGTTACATCATAAAATACTTCAGCCAATTCAGCCTCCGGAAAGATATCCGGTAACAGAACCGCAACAGTAGAATATACCCAGGCAGCGGAAATTCCAATTGCAATAAGTGTGTGCATATTAGCAGAACGGTTTTTAAAGGCAGCCCAGGCACCTGTAAAGAATTGCGAGCCCGACCATAATAGAACCGGAATTGTAAGGATTCCCATTCCCATCCATATATACATAAGTAAATCAGTGCCTTTTTGAAACTCAGCAGGTAAGCCCCACAGTTTAGGGTAACTGAAAAGAATGACCGGCAGAGAAACAATTGATGCAAAAATAAATTTCCTCATCAAAGTTTTATATTCTTTTTCGCGTGCAAGCTGGTTTTCATCAACCGGTTCTTCAACCTTTCCTTTAGTTTCTTTTTCTATAGTTTTCTTTTCTTGTTTGAACCCTTGAATGGGATAAGTTTCATAGCCGAGTTTTTCAATTACATCTTTAAATCGTCAAGTTGTATTAAACCAGGTACGTATTTTATAATTGCCGATTCAGTTCCAAGATCAACACTTGCAGAAATAACTCCACTTTTTTGCTTCAATTCTTTTTCAATTTTAGAGACACACGATCCGCAATACATTCCTCTTATTCCTATCTTCAGAGTTGACTGTCCTGTCTGATAGCCGGCTTTTTAATTGCCCCGATAATCTCTTCGATGCTGTTTCACCGTTCATATATTCAACGTGTGCCATCTCTGTTGCATAATTAACACGAGCTACTCTAATACCAGGCAACTTCTTTACTTCTTTTTCAATTGTATTTACACACGAAGTGCAGTGCAAACCATTTATTGGTAAAGTAAGTTTTTCTATTCCATCACTAGTTGTTCTGTATGTTGGTTCAACTTTATTCATTTTTTCAATGTAACTGTTCAGATCGAGGGCAAATTTATTCTGGCAATTTTCAGAACAGAACTCATATCGTTTACCATCCAAATCAATATAATATTCCGAGGGTGTTTTCACTTCCATTCCACATACCGGATCGTGTGTCATATAATTATACTCCTTTCAATAATTAGAGTTGGTGATTTTTTAATGATGAGATTCATGATCTGAATCGTTCATATTGCTATCAGAATCACTGCCGGTATTTTGACTCATCATTCCACAGTTCATCATTCTTTTACTTTTATCACCCATCATTATTTCCCGCTGTGATTCATCGCTACCCCTCATCTTACTGCATTTGTTCATAATCATATTGTTGTCACTCATCTGCATCATATTGCCCATCATTCCATGCGAACCTTTTCCTGACATGTTGTCCATCATTTTACAACTATTCATCATTTCAGTGGTGGAATATTTAGTGTATTGATTCAGATATACTTCAAAGTTTATCTGCTGATCTTCCGGCAATACTTTGTTTATTTCTGCCAGCTCATCTATACGAAGATCATCAAGCTTTCCCCTTACATCACGTATTTTCTGACGGAAACCCTTGACCTCGTTTAGATCAATTTTTTCATTCAGACTATAATTGTACGCCTTTGTCTTTAACAGGTTAAGTTCCTGACGGAGTGAGAGAGTTTTTTCACTATACTTCACATTTATCTGGTCAATTTTTTCAGCTTGTTCCTTAGTTAGTTGATCGGTATTAAATGTATATTGACCACATTGATCACTGTTTTCACTAGCCCCATGAGAGAAAACAGGAATTGATATAAGCAATATACCTGCAATTGCAAGTATTGCTATAGCTGAGAAATTTTTTATTTGAAACATTTTTAAGCTCCTTTTGATTTTTAAATTTATTGGATCGTTGGTTAGAATAAGACAATAGAGATGCCATTGAAAAAGCTCATTCTCAGCCTTTAATGAACACTATTGAGTGGAGAGGATTTAAAAATCTTAAAAATTTTTAAGAATGTTAAATGTGATCTTTATTATAAATACAAAATTGTTTTTACCTGTTTTGATTTATTTTAACAGGTAAATAAAAATACCAACTATTAAAATTGCTGTAAAAGAAAGAGCAACAATTCTTTTGTATACAGAACTTCCTTCCATCTTCATAGGTTTTGATGTATCCATAGTTTCTTTGTGTTTTTTTGAAAGCCAAATAAAAACAACTGTTACAGCTACAAATATTACATTCAAATAGAAGGTATAATCAAATGCAAACTGTGAGATATCATCTATTCTTTTAGAACTCTGTGGAGTCAATGAAAGGAGGGCAAATAGATAGTGAAGTATGAGTGCAGTTGTTACAATACTTATGTACATTATAAAAGCAATATATAAAGCAACTCTTTTACCGTAATATTTTGCATTTATCATTACCAGTGGCGGAACCATTAAATCAGAATAAATAAAACCCATGATACCAACAAAGAGAATTCCATTACTATTTAAAACAGTGGCAAGTGGAATATTACCCATCGAACCGATAAATGTAGCAGCAGCAACAAAAGGTGCAACTAGAGCATTTTCAACAGTTATGAGCCAGGTTGGTAATTCATTTTCCATTCCCTGAAGAAATATTATTCCCCAGACAGAAGCAGGAACAAACACTGCTATAAAACCTGCAATCGTAAATCCGATTAATATTTCTTCCCACACCATTTTCCAATCAGACACAAATTTATTACCAACTAAATACCACCCACTCTTCGAACGAATTCTTTTTTTCCAATCAAAATTATCTTCCCCAGCAACATTCTGCGCTTTAACTTTTTCCTTTGCTGCTTCTATCCATTTTTTAGGATAAGTTAGTTTAATTAATAACGAACTTATTATAATTAATAATAAACCCCCTATGATTTCAGCAGCAAGAAACTGCCAACCAAGAAAAATGAGTATTAAAATACCGAGTTCAATTACAAGATTAGTTGAAGCAAACATAAAAGCAACTGTGGAAACAAAATGAGCACCCTTCATAAATAATGCTCGTGCAGCAGCGAGTGCCGCAAATGAACAAGACGAAGAAGCAGAGCCAAAAATTGTAGAAATGGAAACACTTTTAAAGTTTGCTTTGCCCATATATGGGGTAAGTTTTCCTTTAGGAATAAAAGCCTGAATCATAGCACTTATTCCATAACCTAAAATAAAAGCCCAACCGGCTTTCCAAAAAAATCCCAATGAAGTTTTTACTGCTTCACCGTACATTTGCCAAAATGATTGTACAGAATCTTCCATTAGTTTTTCCTGAATTTCTTATGTAAATAGTTTGTTCTATAAATATGAATAAAAATAAAATCAGTGTTAATATTTATTTGTCAAAAAATCGGGTTAGATTTCCAATGAAGTTCTTACAGTACTATAAGTCATTTCCCTTTAAGATAATTCTTCAATTCCTCATCTGTAGGTAATGATGCCTCTGGAGATGCGCGAAAGACAACCTTACCATCAATAATTATATTTGGGGAATTCCGAATCTGATATTCGTCTACAGCTTTGGAATCGTCTTCAACAAATTTCAACTGATAATTAACACTCATCTCCTTAAGTTTTTTTTCTAAAATTGGTCTGTGTGAGCAATCTTTCGTTGCTAAAATTAATATTTCCATTTTTTCTCCGTTAAATTAAAAATAGAAGTAACGTAAGTTGACCCCAAATATTCAAAAACTATTAAAACAGTTAATTACTTAAGTTTTTAAGTCTCACTAACACTGTGATTAATCCCGATGATAATGATAAAACACTCTATATTTGTAACCGTTTCTCTATTGGCATCCTCTCAACACCTTATCTTGACACTGGTCAACTCGATTTAATTAAATTTCTTGTTATTCAATTTTTTCTTAAATATATAATTATTCGATTAAATAATTTCTCATCATTCCCATGTCTTCGTGTTCCAGATTATGGCAGTGATATAAGTACATTCCTTTAAAATCTTCAAATCTCAACAAAACTTTAACTTTTGTACCAGGTAAAAGTAAAAAACTATCCTTCCATCCTTCATCAACGAAACCATCCTTAAGTGAATTGAAAGATTCACTAAAACCGCCATCATTAATTCGCTCAATAATTTTGAACTGTAAACTGTGGATATGAACGGGATGAGGCATCTGCATCATACCACCCATCATACCGCGTCCTCCTCCGCCGTTAATGAACTCCCAGATTTCAGTAGTATTTAATTTTACTTTCTCCCAATCGGCTACTTCGGTCATTTCGAATGTTTTGTTGTTAATAGTCCATCTCATATGACCGCCCATGCCGAAAACGAATTTACGTGGATTATCAAAATTAACTGCTTTTGGAGGATCTGCTTTCTTTATTGCAGAGAGTTTGGAAGGTAAATTAAATTGTTGATTAACTTTCTTTTCTATATCAATTGAAAATAATTCCAGTCTTGTTCCCATATCATTAATATTATTATTGCCTCCCATCATTCCGCGCATCATGCCGCCCATACCGGAAAAAGTTGACGGGAAGGGGAGACTAACAAGTTTGATCTTATCTCCCGGTTCTTTATTTGATAGATCAACAATGATATCAAATCTTTCTGCAGGTCCGAATGTTAAGTAATCTTTTTGTACCGGTTTTTCAAGCAGTCCACCGTCTGTTCCGATTACTGTCAAAGGAGTGCCGTCGCTCCAAGCAAGTTTATAAATTCTGGAATTTGATCCATTCAGTAACCGCATTCTGTAAGCTTTTGTATCAAGATTAAGTGAAAAATTCTGTTTACCGTTAATAATAATTTCGTCACCCAGGAAACCCATCATTCTATCCATTGGATAATTCAAATAAACAAGTTGATTCTCGTTATCAAATGTTCTGTCTTGAATAATAATTGGTATTTCATCATCGCCGGAAGGAAGATTTAATTTCTTTTCTTCTTTTTCGGAAATGATGAAGAGTCCGGCTAAACCACTGTAAACTTGTGGTCCTGTTAATTCATGCGGATGAGGATGAAACCAATAGGTACCGGCGCGATCTTTAACCTCAAACTCATAAACATACTTTTCACCTTTATCGATTACGTATTTGGGATGACCATCCATTTCCGGAGGAACATGCAAGCCGTGCCAGTGAACTATCGTTATTTCGTCGACTTCGTTCTTAAAGATTACTCTTATCTTTTCACCTTTATTTAATCGGAAAATAGGACCCAGATAATTATTATCTAATATTTGCACGGAATCCTTTCTTCCTTTAATAACTGAAGCGGAATACTTCCATACTTTTGTTTTATTGCCCGGTAAAATCGGTACACTGGTTTCATGGGCTGTTAACTCTATTTCTATATCGGGTGTAAAGCTGGGATCTGCTTTGCGGTTGGGTTCTGCTTCGTTTTCGCACGCATTAAGAAAAAAATTTGGTAGGAATAGAAGCGTTGTTGACCCTCCCGTGAATTTCAAAAATTTTTTCCTGCTTACTTTTAAGTTTTTCATACTAACACTTTATTATTTGTTATAATTATCAGTTTCAAAATATCAAGCCAAAGATTCTTGACAGACATACTCTCAAAACCGGCTTTGCGGAGATACTTAATCGTATCACGATTAATATTTGCACCATATATATGAAGGGGAATAGGATTTAGAATATCCATTAACGGGGCAATGACCGGCTTATTGCTTTTTACATGTTCAAGCATTAAAATTTTGCCTCCCTTCTTACACACTCTTCTGATTTCTTTTAGTCCTTGTACCGGATGGGGAACAGAACAGAATACACATGAGGTTACAACCGTATCAAAGGTATTATCCTTAAAAGTCATATGCTCAACATCCATTTCTAAAACATTCTTTATATTTTTTTGCACTGCAGCTTTTGATGATGCAATCTTAACCATCTTCGGGCTAAAGTCTATAGCAGTAACCTCAACATTATCAGGGTAATATTTAAAATTCTTACCTGTTCCGGCTCCTACTTCCAGGACTTTGCCGTTAGCATTAGTAAGCATTTCTTTCCGGTGTTTCGAAAACATATTCTCCATCGGTTTTTCAACGAGATCAAATAAATTTGAAATCCTGTTGTACCGATGTTTTATTTTTTCTGTTTTTTTATCATCAGACATAATAAGCTTTAAATTAATAGAGGAATAATTACTGTAAATCCTTCCTCATACTATCAAATTCTTCTTTAGATATTTCTCCGCGTGCATATCGTTTCTTTAATACATCGAGCGGTGTTTCATTGCTAATTTGTCCGGTTCCGCTGTTTTTTTGGTTTGTGAATCTTACTATTAAATAAATTACCAAACCGATTATAATTATCCAGAAAATCCAACCGAACCACATTCCGCCAAATCCGTTCATCATAATTTTACTCCTTTAAAATGACTAACAGTTTTAAGTTTTTATAAACTTTCTATTACACTCCTGAGTTTATTCCGTATAGTTGAGGCTATTTCGTTCAGCTGATCATTTTTCACTGCCACCATAGAGGCAACCGGGTCTACAGCCGCAACCTCAACTCCGCCTTCAAGTTGCTGAACAATTACATTGCAGGGAAGCATAGTGCCTATTTTATTTTCTGCTTCAAGCGCTTTGTGCGCAAAGGGCGGGTTGCAGGCACCAAGAATTTTGTAAGGACGAAAATCCACGTCTAATTTTTTCTTTAATGTTTCCTTTACATCAATTTCAGTAAGTATTCCAAATCCTTCTTGCTTTAAAGCTTCGGTTACTTTTTCAATTGCGTCTTCAAACTGCAATTGAAGTTTTTTTAAAAAATAGTAAGACATTTTATCTCTCCTTCTATAATTACCTAATTTTCTAATAATTTGATTAGCATAATTGTCCATTTGGATCAAATAAGAAATTTATTTTTTATCTCTTCCCATCATTCGCCCCTCCCACATTGTATTACCCATCATATCACCACTCTGCATATAATTCTGCATATGGTTCATCATAACTGGATACTGAGCCATCATATCAAACATTTCTTTCATCATAAGCGAATCTCCCCGGACATGATCAAACATCTGTTTCATCATATATTGACGGGTATCATTTTTTTTCATCATTTGATCAATATAATCATGTCTCCAATCTTCATTATCCATCATCTGAGTCATTATTTTATCATGAGCTTCAGGATTATGAAACATCGAATCATAATCTGTTTCACTGCTACACGATAAGAACAGAAACGATATAGAAAATAAAAAAGTTACGAGGAATATTATTTTAAGCATCATAAAATCACCTTTTCTGATTTAGTCAAAAATAATAAGTCATTAAGCCTGTCTAAAAATCACGTTACTTAAAATTATTATTAAAGCCAAAGACGATTCACAAGTATTGCCATTTGGAAACTGTTAACCGGTGCCTATCTTTCTGAAATATTTTTAATACTTACATATTACTTTTCTGTGTTGACTTGCAAGCATTTACTTCCTTTAACATATTATTTTCTCACATTTATAATTACTGTTAATTATTTATTCAGTGATGAGATTCGTGATCTGATTTTTTCTTAGTCGAATCTTTCATCATATCCTATTGCATCATTCCTTTATTATGCATCATTTGCATCATCATTTTGTGCATTTCAGGATTATCCATCATCATTTTGCACATCTTCATCATACCGGAAGAATCTGAGAATTTTCACTTGTTAATATTGCAATTGAGTGATGGCAAATTTATCAAGCTCTCCCAGATTTATAATTATTAAAATTTCTAAACAATCTAAAAGCTATTATTAACAGCAGCACTCCCGCAGATAAAAATGGCAAATGAATATTCAGTGCAAAAAGTATCCCTCCCAATATTGCTCCAATTCCTTTACCAAGATTATCAACAGAATTCTGAACGCCTAAGGCAGAACCTGTATTTTGAGGAAATTTTTTTGTTATTAATGAGGAAAGTGAAGGAGTAATTGAAGAAATGCCTACCGAAAGTATAGTAACACTTAATATGATTAGAAATAAATTTTCAAATAACATAAGAGAAAAAATTCCAACAGCGGTTAGCAAGAAGCCAAAGGGCATCAAAACTTTTTCTCCTTTTTTATCAATTAAGTGCCCTATAAAAAAACTTTGAGCTATCCCCATTATTCCTCCGCAAAAACTATATATTATTCCAAGCTCCAGTGTGCCGTAGTTAATCAAATATTTTGCGTGCAGTGAAAAGGTTGCTTCAAACAACATTAACGAATACTGGCTTACGAAAGAAAGTATTAAAAGAAATCTTATACTCTTAACAATACTAAAAATGCTTACCTCTTCCCCGCTGAACGGGATTTCTCTCGACTTGCCGGGATCAACTTTTTTAGGAATTGAAACGGCAAAACCTGAAGAATCTATATTTGAAATTTCCGGTAATTGTTTTATTAAAAATAAGTTGAAGCCCAACAGTATTGATATTGAAGTAAACGGAATAGAGAATTCATCAAAAGAAAAATTAGAAACGGAATAAACCGGTAAATTAATATTGGAAAGAAAAGATGCTGCTGCCGGACCAACAGTTGCACCTATTGCACTTGCACCTCCAATCCACGCTAACACTTTCCCCCTGTTTTCTATGGGAGATAAATCGGATACATAAGAGCTTGCAACCGGAATTACAGCCGCAGAAAATATTCCACCCAACATTCTTGATGAATAAAGCCAGTATAAATTGCTGCTTATTCCAAAAATAAAGATTGATAATGCAGTGCCAATTAAGCCGATAGAAAATAATGGTTTCCTTCCAATATTATCCGAAAACTTTCCCCAAAGAGGTGCAAACAAAACCTGCATCAATGCAAATATTCCGGTTATCATTCCAACATGTAGTGAAACATCTTCCTGACTCATTACAGACGATGACATTCGTTCTACAAAGAATGGAAGTAATGGAAGAGTCAATCCGTATCCAACATAAACTAAAAAAATTGAGAGATAGATATAGAAAAGATTTTTATTCATTTGTCATTTTTTCTTTTAAGCAGCGGATATAATTCCATTACTCCATTACTCCAATATTCCATTTTTATCTCTCTGCTTTACCTAAGGTTACCACAGCACTTTTTTCATTATCATCTCTGTAATACTTTACTTTTACTTTTTCACCCGGCTTGTGCTTTAATAAAATATTAATGAATGGATTCTTTTCATTTATTTCTTCATCGGCTATTTGCGTAATAATATCGTTGATTCTAAGTCCACTTTTATATGCTGGTGAACTCTGGCTGATTTCTGAAATATAAACTCCCCATTCTGTGGGCAAAGAATATCTTTCAGCTAACGGCGGATTAATTGGCAGCCAGTTTATTCCGAGGTAAGGTCTTGCTACATAACCTTGCGCTATAAGCTGCTTAGCCACAGCATCAACAGTATTGGATGCTATTGAAAAACCAAGCCCTTCAGCGATATCCCCGGAATAACCGCTGCCTCTTACTATCAAAGTATTTATCCCAACAACCTGTCCGGCTAAGTTTACCAAAGGACCGCCGGAGTTGCCGCGGTTAATTGCTGCATCAGTTTGAATTAAATCTTCCATCGAAAATTGTTGTGATGTTTCTATAGCTCTACCGAGTGCGCTTACTACTCCCACAGTAACAGTATTTTGAAACTCACCAAGTGGTGAGCCCATAGCGATGACAGTTTCACCCGGCTTAAGTATATCAGAGTTCCCTAATTGAGCAAAATTGTTCCAGCTACCTTCAACTTTAATAACTGCAACATCTGCAAACTTATCACCGCCGATATATTCAGCGAGAAGAGTTTTTCCGTCACTTAATATTACTTCAAGAGAATTAAATCCCTCAACTACGTGATTATTGGTAATTATATAACCATCTTCTGAAACAATAACACCTGATCCGAAACCTCTCCTTTGAATTCTTTGACTTCCAAAGAAACCTCTCCTTACTTCAGTTAAATTATTTATTACTGTAACAACAGCCGGACTCACCTTTTCAACAGCACGCGTTACAGCAGTTTCAACATCAACAGTGGGAAGTGATTCTATATGTTGGGGAAGTATTTTTACTTTATCATTATTTACGAAAGTTTGGTTTGCAGAGTTTGAGGAAGTTATCCAATAAACAATGAAACCGCCGGTTGCAGCTCCTAACAATGCGGCTATGAAAATAATTAATAAGTAAGCTTTATTTAGTTTTGTATTTTGATAATTTGACATAATCACACCTTTATTTAGTCAAGCTTGATGATAATTTACTCCGGATACTTCACACAATTAATGAGGTACTGGAGTTAAAATCAAAAATAGAATGACGAATGCGAGAGCAATCAGACCAAGTGTAACCAAAATAATAATTAGTAAGGAGCCCTTTTCTGATTTTGTATTTTGATCATCCGCCATATTTTTTCTCACTATTTAGTAACTACTAAACCTATACCCGTTTTTTGAACGAAATCAACAAAATGGTTTAATGAAGAATTTATCGGATCAATAATAATTGATGGGTATACACCAAGTAATATTATAATTATTATAAGTGGCACGAACATAATAGTTTCTCTTTTATCAACATCGGTCAGTGTATTCCATTTATCAGGAAGTTGCCCAAAGAAAATACGCTGAAAGCCACCTAACATATAAGCTGCACCTAAAACAATTCCTGTGGTGGATAAAATTGCAATCCAAAAGAATGATTGAAATGCACCAATATATGAGAAGAGCTCGCTTACAAATACATTAAGACCAGGTAAACCTATTGCAGCAAAAAAGGCAATAGTGGTAACACCGGTATAAACAGGCATTTGCTTAGCTAATCCGCCAAAATCGTCCATACCACGTGTATGTGTCCTGTCATAAATTACTCCTACTATTAAGAACAGCATAGCCGTAACAATGCCGTGGTTAAACATTTGAATAACACCGCCGATTACTCCCATTGAATTTAGTGCTGAAATTCCAATAAGAACTATTCCCATATGGCTTATACTCGAGTATGCAATCATCTTTTTAAAATCTTTCTGAGCCATAGCGCAGAAAGCACCATAGATTATATTTATCATTCCTAGTAATGCCATAGGGAAAGCGTAACTAAGCATCATATCAGGAAAGATTGAGTAACTGATTCTTAATAAGCCGTAGCCGCCCAGCTTTAATAAAACACCCGCAAGTATAACGCTAATTGCTGTGGGAGCTTCAACGTGAGCATCCGGCAGCCAGGTGTGGAAAGGAAATACAGGAACCTTTATAGCAAAACCAATAAACAATGCAATAAAGGCAACGGATCTCCAATATGTTCCAATCCCCGCAAGTAAAGAACCAGGTACAAAATTTTTGGGATTCATCATATCAAGCATATTAAAGGTATGAATGTTAAGCCCGGAAATTGGATCGAGCACTCTAACACTAGCATATAATCCTATAATTACAAGTAAAATTAGGACTGAACCAAGCAGAGTATAGATGAAAAATTTAATAGCTGCATATTCGCGTCTGGGACCGCCCCAAATACCAATCAGAAAATACATTGGAAGGAGAGTTAATTCCCAGAAAAGATAAAATAGAAAAAAGTCGAGCGCAACAAAGACTCCCATCATTCCAGTATCGAGCATAAGATAAAGAGCAAAATATCCTTTTATTGATTTATTGATATTCCAGGAAGCAATAACTCCGATGAATGAAATAATAGCTGTAAGCATAATCATTGGTAAAGCAAGACCATCAATTCCCACGAAGTAATCAATAGCTACGTTACCTATCCACGCAAAACCTTCTATATCAATCCACCTGGCTTTCTCTATATACTGGAATCCATTAGGATCATTTATGCCGGTAAGAGACGGGTCAAAATTTATCCAGATAAATACTGCAACAACAAGTTGAAGCATTGTTGTTATCAGCACAGTCCATTTAACTGTATTTGTCTTACTTCTTGGAATCAGCATCACAACGACCATACCTATTAGAGGAAGAAAAGTGATCCAGGTTAGATATCCGATTTCTAAGAATTGATATTGCATTATCATTCCATTTAGTTTTTAGATAACTATTTCAGTGAAATTTTTTCTCAATATGACTTTAGAATTTTGCTCATTCTAATATATTCCTTACCATTTCAATATATTTATTTCATTGATGTTCACCGTAAGCTTGTTACGAAAGATTGCAACAATGATTGCTAATCCTACCGCCGCTTCAGCCGCAGCTACAGCCATTACAAAAAACACAAATATTTGCCCGGTCACATCGTTTAGAAAAGCTGAGAAGGCAACAAAGGTTAAGTTTGCTGCATTCAACATTAATTCAATACACATAAAAACCATTATTGCATTTCGTTGAGTCAAAACTCCAACAACACCAATTGTAAAAAGTATTCCACCAAGTATTAAATAATAGTTTAAAGGCATATTCACTCCTTTTTGTATTATGGAAATTTCTTTTTTGCCAAGACTAACGCGCCGATAGTTGCAGCAAGAAGAAGAAAAGATACTGCTTCAAACGGAAGCAAATATGTGGTGTATAGAACTGTTCCGACAGATTCCACAGTCCCTGTTTTAGCAGCATCCGGAGGTAATGATGAAATCTTGCTGCTAACTGATGATGCAACAACTGCTATTATTTCGATAAGAATTCCAATACCGATTGTAATGGAAAGCCACACTCTTAATTTTCCTCCTTTTGGGTGCTCTTTTTCTTTAATATTCAACAGCATAATTACAAAAAGGAATAACACCATAATTCCACCGGCGTATACTATAATTTGTGTAACGGCTATAAATTGTGCGCCAAGTGTGAGATATAATATCGCTAGTGAAACAAAACTCACAATCATACTTAACACACTCATAACCATATTACGTGCTATAATCATATAAATTGCAGAGCCGATAAGCACTGCATCGACAAATAACAAAAAGATTTGCTCAACATTCATTTTAATTTATTCCTCCTTTTCATAAGCCAACTAATAACCAGAGAAGAGCAGCTAAAATTCCGATTGCCATTAGTATTGCATAATCTTGCACAACTCCGGTTTGTATTTTTCTTATTGATGCAGAGATGATATTAATTAGTTTCCCTATTCCATTAACAAAACCATCAATTAATTTATTATCTGTAATTTTCCAAAGAATATTTTGTGAACCTTTAACTACGGGATTAACAATTGTGGCATCGTAAACTTCATCAACAAAATATTTATTCAACAAAAGATTATATAATCTTTTAAACCGAACAGAAGTTCTCAAAGCTATTCCCGGTTTCCTCAAATAAACAAAGCCGGTGTAAAGAATTGCTGAAAGAGCAACTGCAACGGATATAAACATTAAAAGATGTTCGGTTAAATGTGAGAAAGAATTAAACTGCATCAGTTTTCTTTCAGAGGATTTGAAAACCGGTGCCAGCCAGTTATGAAGAACATTTCCATTTTCACCTGAAATGATTTCCGGAAGCCCAATAAAACCGCCAACTGCTGAAAGAACCGCAAGAGCAATCAATGGTATTGTCATAACTTTGGGAGATTCGTGGGGATGAATTTTGTTATGATCATACGTTTCTTTTCCTTCAAAAGTCATAAAGTAAATTCTGAAAATATAAATAGCCGTGAACGCTGCTGTGATTATTCCCAGAAGCCAAACAAGAAAACCAATATTCATAAATGAATACCAGAGTATTTCATCCTTACTAAAGAAACCGGAAAGCGGCGGTATTCCAGAAATGGTTGCTGACGCAATAAGAAATGTTAAAGAAGTTACCGGCATATACTTTTTCAATCCGCCGAATTTTCTCATATCCTGAACATCGTGCATTGAGTGAATAACAGAACCAGCTCCGAGAAATAATAAAGCTTTGAAAAATGCGTGAGTCATCAAATGAAAAATACCGGAAGAAAAAGCACCCGCACCCATAGCGAGAAACATATACCCAAGCTGGCTTATTGTTGAATAAGCTAAAACTTTTTTAATATCATTCTGAACAATTCCAACTGTCGCGGCAAAGAATGCAGTTGAAATTCCTATCACTGCAACAACCAGCATAATTGATGGTGCTGAAGCATAAATAATATTAGTACGTGCAAGCAGATAAACTCCCGCTGTTACCATCGTTGCTGCGTGAATAAGCGCTGATACCGGAGTAGGACCCGCCATCGCATCGGGAAGCCAGACAAAGAGAGGAATTTGTGCAGACTTTCCTACTGCACCAATGAGTAAAAAGACTGCAATAAAACCAAAAATATATTCCGGCACATTAAAAGTAACTGCACGTGAAAAAACTTCTGTAAAAGTCAACGAACCAAATGTTGAGTAGATAAGAAACATACCCAGCAGAAAACCAACATCACCAACCCTATTAACAACAAATGCCTTTAGTGCTGCAGCAGATGTTGTGCTTTTCTCAAATTTCTTTTCATACCAAAATCCAATTAACAAAAAGGAGCTTAACCCAACACCTTCCCATCCTATAAATAAAAAAGGAAAATTATCTGCGAGAATTAAGTTCATCATAAAGAATACAAATAGATTCATATAAGCAAAGAATCTCCAGAAACTTTTATCCCCGTGCATATAACCGATTGAATAAACGTGAATGATGAAGCCAACACCGGTTACAATTAAAGCCATTACAAGAGAAAGCTGGTCAACCTGGTAAGAAATGCTTAAACTTATTCCGCCTGTCTTTATCCAATCGAAAAGAGTTACAATGTTTAACCGCTTATCAACCGGAAGTGAAATGGTTTCTATCAAAGCGCCAACAGCAATTAGAAATGAAAGACCGATTACGCCGCTGCCGATTGTTCCAATTATATTTTCTCTTTTTATTTTTCTTCCAAACAATCCATTGACCAGAAATCCAAGAAGTGGAAGAATGATTGTCAAGTAAATTATATCAATCATAATAATTTATAAGCTGTCAATTACTTTTTTTAATTTTGATTGAATCTCTGAAGCAATTTCACCTAAAGATTTATTTTCAATTGCCTGAATAGAGGCAACCGGGTCAACTGCCGCCACTTCTATCTGATTTTCGGATTGTTCAATTACAATTACATTGCAAGGAAGCATAGTACCTATTTTATCTTCCGCCTGCAATGCTTTATAAGCATACGGTGGATTACAAGCACCAAGAATTTTATAATTCTTGAAATCAACATCCAGCTTCTTCTTTAAAGTTGCTCTAACATCAATTTCAGTTAGGATACCGAATCCTTCTTTCTTCAGTTCATCAGTAACTTTTTGAATTGCAGCGTCAAAACCGGTCGTTATAATTTTTGTATAGTAATAACTCATTTTAGTTCCTTAATTTTTATATATAAAAGAAAAACCAGATTTACTTTGAATCATCCGAAGTAACGGCGGAACGCTCAAAAAGCTGTTGCCGTTTGCCTTTTACCGGAATAAACATTGGCACATTCCGCTTGTATTCGAGATATGCTTCTCCGAACTTCTCAATTGTTTTCTGCTCTTCTTTACGTGCAAGACGGTAGTATGCAAATACAATGATTGGGAATAATCCTACTGAGAATAATGTTGGCCAATGAACAACACCTTCACCGAAAAGCCCGAGAAACAAACCAGTATATTGTGGATGCCGGACTAAGCTGTATAATCCATCGGTTGCAAGCCGGTTTTCCTTATGAGCACGGTATAGCTGCCGCCATCCCTGAAGAAAAATACCAAAGCCCACAAAGAGTAAAATATAACCGGCTATCATAGAGATCATCATACCAGTTTCACCAACTCCGAGAAGAGTGGACCAAAGATTTGCATTAAGATAAGTGCGGTCTAATCCAAAAAACCTTACAAGCAGATAAATTGTAAGCGGGAAGCCGTACATCTCTGCATACAATGCAATTATGAACGCTTGTATCAATCCTGCACCAGCCCACTCCCTCCACGTTTTAGGAGCGAGATAGCGGTACAATAACCAGGATGCAATAACAATAAAAATAAGTGCAAGCGCCCACGCACCTGAATGTTCTATACCTCTTTCCATTTTTTAATTCCTTTCATCGTTATATAATTGATACACTGATTTATACCGCTATCTCTCTTTTATTAATGATGATGCCCCATATGTTCGTCATCTTTCTTAACATACTTCTCAGGGCTTTGCTGGAATTTACTCTTGCAGTCATTACTGCAGAAGTAATAGGTTTTACCCTGGTAATCTAATTTTTCTGCTTTGAAAACATCTTTTATTTCCATTCCACAAACAGGGTCGTGTACCATCTTACACCTCGTTTTTTGTTAGTGATAAGTTAATTAAGTCGTCTTTTTTAAAGCTTCACCACGTTACTCACACGAATTTAGGTTAAGTTTAAGAGTAACTAATTGTGCAAAGACTTCTATCATAATTTTCACACTGCTTCTACGCATAAGGGCAATTTATTCCCAGCGTTTGATAAAATGAATGCGGCACGGGTGTTAAAATCAAAAATAAAATGACGAAAGCAATTAAGCCAATAGCAACTCTTTTGCTATCAAGCTTTGTAACATCATTTAATGGTGGAGCACTTTTAATTCCTGCTAAGAAGAAAACTATAATTGCCCACGTTAGTAATCCGCTCCAAACAAATAAACCAAGCAAGAAGAGCGAGAACAATGCAACTGTTCCGATTGTGTTTGCATTTTTTCTTCCAAATAAAGCGTGAGCAATATGCCCGCCGTCTAATTGTCCGATTGGAAGTAAGTTAAGTGCAGTTACAAAAAGTCCAAGCCAGCCTGCAAATGCTAAAGGACTAAATTGAAATGTGTGCCCACTTATTAAATCTTTACCGATAGAAATTTTTGCAAGCAGTGCAAGCAAAATTGAAGAACCAACATCAGAGCCGCCCATCATTGCATTTTCATTCGACATAGGAATTATCTTTGAACTTTGCAGTCCGATTAGCAACGCCGGAATTGCAAAAACTAATCCGGCAAGAGGACCGGCAACACCAACGTCAAATAAAGCTTTACGATTTTCTGAAGGAGATTTCAAACGTATGAAAGCGCCGAACGTTCCCAAGGCAAAAGGAACCGGGATAAAATATGGAAGCGTAACATTCATTTTGTGATACTTTGCTGTAAAGAAATGACCAAGTTCGTGTGCACCTAAAATTACCATCAAAGCAATTGCATAAGGTAAACCAACATTTAACTTATCCGGTTCTTGTAAAAGATTTATTCCCTGGTGAAGCGCTCCGGCATAAGTTGTTGTTATAAATGTAAGTATAAACAGAATTAAATTGACTGTAGGTCTGGAAGGTCTGTCAGCTTTTACTGACTGCTTCTTTCCTGAAACAATAATTAAAGTTCTCCCGGAATCATCCTCCTGCAATAATGTTGAAATATTTTTTTTATCAGATTCTTCTTTTAATTTTTGATAAGCTGCATCCGGCTCTATTAATAAATTTCCTTCAAAGATTATCGTGTCATCAATTCTTTCAACGTGATTTGTATGAAAAACATCACCAAGATTTTCCGGCATTGGGATAACACTTTTTATTTTTTCCTCTTCATTTTGAATTTCTGTATGTGCAGACATTTCTGAATCCGGCTCCGGATGCGTCTGTCTCATAAAATAAAACATTGCAAGACAGCAAATTGCAATGAATAAGAAAAAGAGAAGAGGGTTTAGTTCAACGCCGTTTATTGCTAAAATGAAAAACACAAACAGCGGCAGCAAGCAGAAAAGAAGCATTAAAATCGTATGCTGAAAATTTTTATGTCCTTTCATATTCTTTCACTCCTAAGTATGGTTTTAAACTTTATGAATCATCTTTCATCAATAAAACGTTTTTTTAGTTTTAAGAATAATACTACCAGACCCCCTCCTATTAAAGCACCGTCTATAAATGAGTACACAAATCCTGAAAAAGTTGAAGTTATTTTAATATTAAAAATATTTGCTATCAGAAAGATGAAATTTTCATTAAACATTTCAGTCATTCTATGCATTAATGAAAAAACCAGGTAAATGACACTCCAGATCAATCCGAATGAAAAGCTGATAATTAATACCATAGTTTTTTCTTTCAATTGCCTTCCTCTACTTGTTTACCTGGACATTTAACCGAACCATACGAACAGAACACACAGCAGTCACCTTCTTTAGGTCTAATAATTTTTTTGCACTTCTTGCATTCATAAAAAAACTGACAAGCATCTGTTGGCATCATTTCTTTCTTCTCAAATCCACAAAAAGGACATTGAATTACAGATGTATAAATAATTTCACACATTTCCATTTTCCATCAAACATCTTCCATTTTCCATCTTTAATGATGATGCTGATGTTCATTTTTTCTTTTTTCCTTGCTATGTGAAGATTCACCTTCCTTCTGTCCGTGCCCTTTATGCTGCCCGTGTGAATGCCCGCCGCAGCCACCCATACCACTGCCGTGGGCGCCGTGCCCTCTATGCATAAAAAACATAATCGCTGCAAATATGATTATATATATTAATGTTTCAGACATTTTATTATCTCCTTTATCCAACTAACTGAAATCCATTATTGTCTTTTCTAACTCACCTTTGATACAAAAATCTGATCTCCTTTTAAACTTACATTGTACTGAGTTAATGGTCTTGGCGGTGGTCCTGCGATATTAATTCCATTTAAATTATAGTGTCCATTGTGGCAAGCACACCAAATATGCTGGAAATCATCCCGATATTGTACAGTGCATTCTAAGTGAGTACATATTGCAGTGAACGCTCTTAACTCTCCCTGAGGTGTATTTATAAGAATTCCGGGTTTATTACCGAAACGAAAAATTTTTCCACTGTTTGGTTTTAGTTCGCCTACTGTACCTGCAATAACCGATGATGGTATTGGCTCAGTAGATTTCGGTGGAATTAAAAACTTAACGACCGGATAAATAACAGAAAAAGCAAATGCTGTAAAGCTTCCGCCAAGAAAGAATTTGAGAAAATTTCTTCTTGATCTAGTACTCTTATTAACATTTTTTCCCATTGTATGATCTCCGATTCTAACTAACAGACTTCTGTTGATGCGTGTGCCAGTTTACCATGTCTACACCAAACGCAATCGCAGTGTTCGTGCATACACTGCTTATCTATTAATCTTGTTTTATACCATCTCCTTGCAACCGGATAAATTAATCTTTTACTTAACGAAGTATTATAATGTTTTCTTAAAGCCGGAATTACATCATCTATCGCTTCCATTTTTTTAAGTAACAATGAATATCCTTTGTTGTACAAGTGAGCGAACAGCCATCTGTTTGCAAGCGACGTTTGAAGTTTTGGATAAAGATATGCCTTGCAAAGTTCACTGTAGGATTTATTCTGAATTATACTTCTTGCAGCAAGATAACCGGAAAGCATTGCGTACTTAATTCCAAATCCCCAAAGAGCGTCCTGGAATCCGGCATTCTCACCAACGTAAAGAATTTTATTATCCTTTGTTGTAACCGGCTGATTAAAGAAATTAACGAATCCGCCAAACTCTTTCGGCTCAATAACATCAATATCTATAACAGATTTTAATACTCTAAGCGCTCTTTCATAGTATAGTTTTTCATTTTTAAAATCCTCAAACATACAGGTTGCAAATGTTGCTTTCCCGTTGTTTACTAATAGGTAAGCATAGGCTTTTGGTGCAATCTTATTATTTACAAATCCGATAAACATATTTTGTAGTGATGTTTTAAACACCATTCCTTTTGCAATTGCGTCTGCAGCTTTTGGTCCGGTGCCAACTATTGCAGCTTGACCATCTACTGAGTCTAATTTCCTGCCCCAAAGAATATTAACTCCAGCTTCTTCGGCTTGCCTTCTTAATCCCTGGTCAAGTGAATTTTCATTAGAACCTCTTTCAATTAAATAGAAAAGCGGACGTGAAGTCTTCACCTGTGTCTTTTGAAGATTTGGTCCGTAAAAAAATCCATCTTCACCGGAATATGGATGACACAGGAAATTAATTTCGATACCGATCCGGCGTAATATTTTCAACGTATCTTCGTCATCAGACCAATTCTCTAGCCCCTGAAAATCACCGTTAAATCTTAATCCTACATCATTGTTCTGTTCTAATAAATTGACATCGTAACCATTTTTAGCCAGAGAAATTGCTGCTGTTAAACCAGCCGGGCCAGCACCAATTACTGATATAGATTTTTGCTTCAACATATCTCAAAATTCACTTATTTAATGGTGATGATGCTTGTGCTCATCCCCATTATCTTTTTTAATATACTTTTCAGGATTGCTCTGGAATTGAACCATACAGAGTGCACTGCAGAAGTAATAGGTTTTACCCTGGTAATCTAATTTTTCTGCTTTGGAAACATCTTTTATTTCCATTCCACAAACAGGGTCATGTATCATAATGTATTCCTTTCAGTTTAGGTGAATAATTGTATTAATGATTAGCATTTGGATTTTTTTATTAATAGCCAAAATGCAAGCCAGAGGAAAAAGTTTGATTTTGCTAAAATTGGGGACACTTTTAATTATTATTTTTTTAGAAATTTTAAAAATCTTTAAATACTTTAAATGTAGAAGTAATCTATTTCTAAGTAAGCCATGGCAGTACCAAATACTAAATAAGTATCATAAATATTTTTTTCAATGCCTAGCAGCTTATCTATCAAATTCATTTTTCAGAATGATTACCTTAATGTTATACTGAACGCTTTAATTTATATTCATTGAAGAGAGTCAAACCTAATGCTGATATAACTATTATAATTCCAACAACCTCAAGCGGTTGTAAAGTCTCTCCAAAGGCAGCAAACGCAATAAGCAGTCCAAATACGGGGGTTAAAAACAGATATAAAGATAATTTGCCGGCATCATATTTTTGCAGCAGCCAGAACCAACTGATCTCCGTAAACGCTGTTCCAATTACACCTAAAAATATCACCAGACCAATAAAGAATCCCGACCAGATTTCAGTGCCGACCGGTTCGAAAAAAAATGAACCTGCCAGCAGCAATAAACCTCCTGCAATTAACTGCCATCCTGTAAATGATATAAGATCACTCCCCGGTTTAAGCCATTTTAATAATACAGCAGTAACTGCAATCCCGGCTGATGTTCCCGTTGCGAGTATTGCCCCAAAGAATGCACCAGTGTTTTCGCTGGTAAACGCATCGGCAAAAATGAAGATGATACCTGTTATTCCTAAAATAAGAGATGTTATTTTAACAATAGTTATTTTCTCATTAAGAAATAATGCGGCTAATACAATAATAATAAGAGGCGACGTGTTGCCAAGAACCGTAGCAATTCCGGCTCCTGTAAATTCGGGGCTTGTAAACATAAAACCGAAAGTAATACTGGTTGATAAAATGCCGATTGGTATAATCCATTTAACCAGGTCACGGCGCGGAAGAATTGGTTTCCGTAAAACTAATAGTAGTATAATAAGTGAAATGCCTCCAATAAGAGTACGCAAGCCGGCAAAGCGAATTGCGGGAGAATATTCCAGCCCTGCTTTAATTGCAGTATAACATACCGAGGCAACTAATGTATACATCAGCATCAGACTGAAAACAACGTAAGGTGAAATTTTCCTGCTCTCACTAAAAAATCCTGATTGAACGTGACGTGATTGAACCTGATTTTTATCCATTTATAATTTCACTGAGTCATCTTGTTGCTGTGTTTTATTCATTGAGATATTTTTATACCAGCAAGCTTTACTCTTTTTAACAGGAGTGCATTTACTGCAACAATTAATGAAGAGCCGGACATAGCAACAGCCGCCGCTTCGGGACGCAGCACCAATCCTATTGAAGGATAAAGCAATCCTGCCGCAATAGGGAATGCAATAGTATTATAACCGGCAGCCCACCAAAGATTCTGGTGCATTTTACGCAATGTAGCGCGGCTTAATGTTATAGCTCCAATTACATCAAACGGATCGGATTTCATCAGCACTACGTCAGCAGTTTCCATTGCAACATCGCTTCCGGCTCCAATAGCAATGCCCACATCAGCTTGGGCAAGAGCCGGTGCATCGTTAATGCCGTCTCCAACCATTGCTACAAGTTTTCCCTGCGATTGCAGCTCTTTAACCTTATCAGCTTTTTGCCCCGGCAGCACTTCGGCAAAGACAGTCTTAATTCCAAGTTCGCCTGCAATTCGTTCTGCGGTTGCACGGTTATCTCCGGTTAGCATCGCAACCTGTACTCCCATATCTGTTAATTTTTCTACTGCATACTTTGCATTAGAACGAACCGCATCTGCAATGGCAATTAAGCCTGCAAAGTTTCCATCAATTGAAGCATAGATAACTGTTCTGCCTGCACCTTCAAGAGAACCGGCAGTTTCTTCAAAACCGTCCAAAGAAATTTTGTTATCCTTCATCAACTTTTTATTTCCTACCAGCAGAGTTTTTCCGTCAACAATAGATTTCATTCCGTGCCCTGGAATTGCATTAAAACCGGTTGTTGGCGAAAGAGAAAGCTGCTTTGCTTTTGCTTTATCAACAACTGCCTGCGCTAATGGATGTTCTGACGATTGTTCGGCTGAGGCAACAAGCTTTAGAAATTCATTTTCACTTAATTCATTCTTTGCAGTTTTTATTTCTACAACCTGCGGTTTACCTTCTGTAAGAGTTCCTGTTTTATCAAAAATAACAGCTTGAAGCTTAGCTGCCTGCTCGAGTGCAGCAGCATTTTTATAAAGCATTCCATTCTGAGCGCCCAGACCTGTTGCAACCATTATTGCAGTAGGCGTTGCTAACCCAAGTGCATCCGGGCAAGCAATAACAACAACTGTAATTGCAAGTGTAAGCGCCCAAATTACAATGTTTGAACCAGCCGGAGCGGCGGAAATGCCAAACAAATACCAGCCAAAGAAAGTTGCCAAACCAAAAACTATGGCTGCGAGAACTAACCATTGAGACGCTTTATCTGCTAAACGCTGCGAAGGTGCTTTAGAGTTTTGTGCTGCCTGAACCAATTTAACAATTTGTGAAAGTGCAGTATCGGCACCGACTTTTGTTGCCTTGAATTTAAAAGTGCCGGTTTTATTTATAGTTGCGCCAATTACCTTTAAGCCGGTTTCTTTTTTCACCGGAAGACTTTCGCCGGTAATCATTGATTCATCAACGCTGGATTCACCTTCTATTATCATCCCATCTACCGGTATTTTATTACCCGGGCGTATGAGAACAATATCATCAACAACCACTTCAGAGGTAGATACTTCAAACTGCTCACCATTCCGGATTACAACGGCTTTAGGAGGAGCGAGGTTCATTAATGCTTGTATTGCATTTGAAGCTCCCGAACGTGCACGCATTTCCATCCAATGCCCGAACAATACAAACACAAGTAATAAAGCTGCAGCTTCGTAAAACACTTCTGCCTCAAAGAAAAAAGTAGCCGCAACACTGAATAAATATCCGGCAAGAACTGAGAGCGAAACAAGCACAGCCATATTAAGGATGCCGTTTTTCAAGCCCCGCCAGGCTCCTGTATAAAATACCCATCCTCCATATAAAACCGCGGGTGTAGCTAAAAGAAAAGATAAAAATTCATTAGACATCCCAAACGGTGAGGGCAATTGAATATCGAAATAGTCTGTAAAAAGAGGTGAATAAAGAAACACCGGTATTGCTAAAATGAAAGAGACCCAGAATCGTTTCTGCATATCTTTTACCATCCCTTCCATGCTCATTCCCCCTCCGTGTCCCATTTCGTGCGCCATAGCGGATGTATCTCCTCCCATTTCGTGCCCTGCGTGTTTATCGTGTTCTTCCATTTTATCACCGGCGTGAGCATCCATTTTTTCAGAAATATTTCCGTGTTCTTTATGCTCATCCATTTTGTGCTGATGATGATCCGTATGCTTCGAGCCTGGAGGATCTCCTGGCTTGCACATATTTTCGTGCATAGATTCGCCGGTACAATGGTAACCGCATTCACCTACAAGCTTTTTAATTTCAGCAAGTGAGATTATTGAATCATCATAATGAACTGTGGCAGTGCAGTTCAAATAATTTGCTTCAACGTAGTGAATACCGGAATGTTTTTTCAGTTGTTTCTCAATACCGCGCTCTTCGCCAATGCACATCATTCCGTGTACACATAAAATAACTTCTTTCATTTGAGAGACTCCTTTTGTTTGATAGTCGTGCTATTGTTCTGCCACTAAAGCTTCTTTAAATAATTTTAGTCACACAGAGAATAAAAAATTAAATACTCTGTGTCTCCTCTGTGTAACTCTGTGTAACTTACATCTACAAATGAATTCCAAAGTTGTAAAATTATTTGAGTGACAGAACACTGTAATAAAATTATACCTTTAGAAAATCTTTTCTCATTCCCATTGCTTCATCGGTAATCATTATAGATTCTTTGCCGTCTTTTACAGCGCCTGAAAGCGCGCGTATAGCATCAATAGTTTCTGGAACAACAATTGCCTCGTTATAAACCTGGTAAGTATAGTAAGCTTCATTTCCTTTTACTGTTAATACATCTTCCCATAAAGCAACTTCCCACATATCGCCGCGTGGGCGTCCTATATCTTTCATTAATTCGATTGTGCTGTTAAGAGCGACAATTCCATCTTTCATTCTAATGAAGGCGATGCGCGGTGCAGCTTTGAATGCAGCCAGCACTTCGTCGCGGCTTGCTTCACGGCTTAATTCAACAACCCAATAATGATTATGAGTTTGTGTATGTGCGCCTTTTGCTGCTAATGTTATAACGTCTAAATCCGGAACAACAGTTTGTGCATCAGGTCCCTGATGGCTGGGGATATGAGCTTCCGGAACAACAGTATTCATAATTCCGCTATGGTCAGATTCCCACGGATCCGTAGCCCGCCTGATTAAAACTCCGCGTGCTTTTTTAAGTAAACCGGCATCACGTAAAGCAATAAGAGTACGAACAGTGCTTGTGGTATTGCAAGAAACTACTCTTGTTGCATTAAGCCCGAGTGCGGTTTCATAATTAGCTTGTGCAACAAAAGAATGTCCGGTAAGACTATGCTTTTCGCCTCCTTGATAAATTGCTTTTACACCTGCTTTTTTATATCGCTCAAGGTTTTTAGCACCGATTCCTTTTGGAGTAATCTACTATTACATCAATCTGCTTAATCAAATCATCAAGTGAACCTGCTACAGAAATACCTGCTTGCTTCAGTTCATTTGTTTTTTCTGCAAGCGATGAATAAACCGGCAGACCTATTACTGCCGCTGCTTTTACACGGTAATCGCTAACAACATCCGCAACGCCAATCAGTTCCATATCCGGCTGAAGCCTTATTGCATCGGCAACGCGTTTGCCAATAACACCATAACCATTAACGGCTGCTTTTATTTTTTTGTTTGACATAGTTACTTCTCCTTATGATTATTTTTTTACAATTTATTCAAAAATTGAGCATCAAAACTATTACGTGATTTCCCCAATATAATCGGGGCAGTCACTTCATTCAACATTTTACACCTCCGCTCATTCAGTATTTTGTTGAAATTATTTTAAACCATAAAATATGTTCATACAAGCTTGACCAAAGCATTCCGAATGAAAAAGCAAAAAGCAGTTCTTCAATCGGGATACCGAGGATAAGAATTCCGGTTAATACTTTTAAATTCCATACGTGAATTACGTAATCTGGAAAGAGAGCTAATAATGTTAGGAAGAAAACAAAATAATAGATCAAGAATAATAATCCGCCTATCCATATTTTCCATTTCAAATCGGGTCTGCAGTACAATGTTAACAATGCGCCGGCAAACATTGCAATTATTCCACAATATATGTGGTTTAGATTAGTAAATACAGCAAGCACAAGAAAAATCGGAATTGGTGAAGTGAGAATATAAATATGGTATTTGTGGCGGCTGTGTCCCATTTCGGCAATATCCATTTTGGTAACATTTTTTTTATAGATAAACCTATATAACACAGAACCTGTTCCCCCGATGGCAAATGTAAAGATTAAGCTTTCGATATCGAATCCTGTTTGCTGCGCCAAATCAAAAAGTGATGGAGGATTCCAATATTCGGGAACAAACAAAGGTTCTGTTAATCCTAATAACATTGTAGCAAGACTAATGGACATCATTTCAAATCTGGAAGAAGGTCTTAATAAATATAGAATTAACCAAACCAGTAATGTGACTAAAGACCATATTAACCAAACATATTGCATTATAATTTCTCTCTAATAAGTCAAAGTTATTCCTATTCCGGCGCCCATATCACTGTCGTAATGTGTAGAGACTGAAAAATATTTTGTGAGAATGTACCGGAAACCCGCCATGTATTCTTTATCTGTATTTATCATTAAATTAAAACGTAAGCGGCTGGTTACTGCCACATCTTCTCTGCTTAATTGAAAACGGAACTTTCCATCACTATCAATTCTTGCATCAGCAATAAATAGCATAGGTAATGTATATGCAATACCAGCTACAGCAGCTTTACGATTATTCTTATTACTTTTCTGACCAAACATATTTTTATCTTCGTTGCCAAAAATATTTTTTGGTCCGCCTTCTCTTTTAAAATGATAATCAAAGCCGACATAAGGAAACCACCACTGCATACGATCGAGATAACGCCCGATAAATGTTTCACTCTCGTAGCCATGTTCATCGTGATAACCCAAATGCCAAATAGTTTGCAATTTCCAGCGGGTATTGGAATACATGGCTTCTCCATCACTTCCGTTGCTTTCCACACCTGCACGACCCATAAGATGAAATTCACGGTCATCATCATAAAGCTTTTGAATGGCATTTACAGGATCTGGCAGATCTGGATTTGGAGGAGAATTTTCGTAGCTGAAAACCCTGCCCATCCCAGACATCATGTGGTAAAGAATATGGCAATGAAAAAACCAGTCTCCGCCGGGTTCTGAAGCAGCAAATTCTA